>SLJA01000203.1 GCA_007135355.1 Wenzhouxiangella sp. | reverse complement strand
TGTTCCGGGCGCTGGGCCTGGCTGACCGTTCGGCGATGAGCGCTGAGCTGTCTGACCGCTTGCGTCGTACCGGAACGGCGCATCTGTTGGCCATCTCGGGCTTGCATGTCGGCATGGTCGCCGGCTTGTTCGGAGTTCTCGGTGGTTTCCTGTTCGGACCTCTCGCGGCAACGGTTGCCGGTCTGGATCGACGCCGGCTGGGAATCATCTGTGGGCTGTTGGCGGCGCTGGCGTATGCCGCGCTGGCCGGCTGGACCCTGCCGACACTCAGGGCTCTGCTCATGCTCAGCGTGGCAGGTCTGGCACTGTCGCTGCGCCGCGGAGTCAGGCCGGCTCATGCCCTGCTCCTGGCCTTGCTCGCTGTATTGGTGCTGGACCCGCTGGCACCCTTGGCGGTTGGTTTTTGGCTTTCGTTCGGGGCAGTCGCGGTGCTGATCTGGGCCTTTGCCTGGCGCAGCCGTCGTCCAGCCGGCGGTTGGCTGGGCGCCTTGCTGATGGCTCAGTTGGTGCTGGCGATCGGACTGCTGCCGCTCAACGTCGGCATCTTCCAGCAGTTGATCCCAGTAGCTCTGCTGGCCAATCTGTTTGCGATTCCGCTGGTCGGCTTCTGGTTGCTGCCGCTTTTGCTGATCGGCATTGCCGCCATGATGCTGGGCCTGCCGGCCGAACTGCCTTTGGCCATGGCGGCGCTGGGCGTCGAGGTGTTGTTGTCGGGGCTGATCTGGCTCGATGGACTGAGTTGGGGCTATCACCGGGTCCAGGCCGGTGGCGTCCTTGCCATGGTGCTCGCGATGATCGGGGCGCTTTGGCTGATTGCTCCTCCGGGCTGGCCGCTGCGCTGGATGGGCCTGATGTTCTTGCTGCCGCTGCTATTTCCTCCGGCGCATTCCCCCGCGCCGGAGGCGCTCCGGATGACCGTGTTTGATGTGGGCGACGGCCAAGCCATCCTGCTCGAAACCGGCGGCTATCGTGTTCTGTATGACACTGGGCCGGGTGATGGCGAAGGAAGAGATCGTCTGTCCCGATTACTGCCGGCTGTGCAGGTTCCCAGTGCTGAGTCGACATTGGCCGGACTGATTGTGTCGCGCACCCATCGCGGCCATGCGGGCGGACTGGCCTCGGCGAGCGCACTGGCAAGGCCTGAGCGGATCCGCGTACCACCGGGCGCTGAGGGGGTGGCCTGCGCCGCAGGCGAGGTCTGGTCGCTGGGTGCTTATCAGCTGAGATTTCTGCATCCATCGCCGGCTTTACCCGTCTTGGGCGACAACAGCGGCTGCGTTGTAGAGGTGTCGGGGCCCGGAGGAGGGGTTTTGCTCATGGGTGGAGTGGATGGGCAGGTCGAACGGCGTTTGCTCATGGAAAACCCGAATCTGGCGGCTGACCTGCTGGTGTTGGCGGCCGGCGGTCATCGGCGCGGCGCCGGCTCCGAATTCCTGGCGGCGGTACGGCCGCGGTGGGCGCTGGCTTCAGTCGCTCGCTTCGATCGTTTCGACCGGCCACATGAGGACTTGCGGGAGCGTCTGGACGCTGCTGGCGTCAGCTTGCTGACGACGGGCAGCTGCGGCGCCATCATTGTCGAGCTGGCTCCGGGAATGGCGCCGCGGCTCAAGACCGAGCGCGGTCGCAGACGCGGTTTCTGGCTGCCGCCGGATGCGTGCCCCTGACGGTTGCTGCCGTGTCCCCTGCGTGAGCCGGTATGGTCGTGGCAAACTGCCGGCCGGGCTCAAAGCCGTTATCATCAATCTCTTCGGGCCGAGTGGCCGCGTCATCCGTAAACAAGGACAGTTGAGTTCATGCTGGAAATCGTGATCGCTGGCGGCTGGTTGATGGTGCCTATTCTGTTGTGTTCAGTGATCGCCCTGGCCATCATCCTAGAGCGATTCCTGGCGCTGCGGCGCGGCAAGGTGCTGCCCGCCGGTCTGCCGGATCAAGTCCGGCGCTGGGCGTCTCAAGAGGAGTTGGATCATCAGCATATCGAGCAGTTGCGATTGAGTTCGCCCCTGGGGCGGGTGCTGGCGGCCGCTCTTGAGCATCGCGACCGCCGCCGTGAAATCATCAAGGAAGCGGTGGAAGATACGGGGCGGCAGGTGGTCCACAGCCTCGAGCGATTTCTCAACACGCTGGGAACAATTGCCGGTATCACCCCGTTGCTGGGGCTGCTCGGAACCGTTATCGGCATGATTCGAGTATTCAGCGCCATATTGGCCCATGGTGTCGGTGATCCCAACGAAATGGCCGGCGGTATTTCGGAGGCCTTGATTACCACCGCGGCGGGACTGACCGTGGCAATACCGACCTTTTTTTTCTATCGCTATTTTCGCGGCTTGGTGCGTGACTATGTTTTGCAGATGGAAGCCCAGGCTTTGCAGCTTTTGCAGGCCATCGAGCATGGTCAGATCAGCCGCCAGCGTTTCCCCACGCGCGGCAGCGACCGTTGAGCCATCATCATGAGACTGCAGGAACAGGAACGCGAGGAACCCGAAATCAACCTGACATCGTTGATTGACGTGGTCTTCCTGCTGCTGATTTTTTTCATGGTGTCGACGACATTTGACCGCCAGTCTTTGTTGCGGCTCGAGTTGCCGGAAGCGGCCAATGTAGAGTCGGAGGCGATACCGGAAGTCATCGAGATTTTGATCACCGACGCGGGTCAGGTCTTCGTGAGCGAACAACTGCTGGTCGAGGTAAGCCGGCCGGCGCTGCAGGCCGCGCTGGCCGAGCGCCTGGCGGATCGACCTGACGCGCCGGTGATTGTACGCGCCGATGCTGAAGCCTCCCATCGGCTGGTTGTGCTGGCCTTGGATGCTGCCGCCGCCGAAGGGGTACGCCGGGTCGGTATCGCTGCCATCAGCGAGCGCGGGGAGAGCCCTTGACGTCCGCGGCAGCGGCGGGACCGGCGCTTTATCGTCGCCTGCTGAGCTACATCCGGCGCCAGAAGGCCGTGTTTATGCTGTCGGTAGCCGCCGTCGCTCTGGACGCGGCCGGCCAAGGCCTGTTCTTTTATCTTTTGCGGCCATTGATTGACGACACCATCGCCACGCCTGAACCGGTCTTGAGTGCATGGCTGCCGGCGCTGGTGATGGCGGCGGTGCTGCTGCGCATTCTCGGTAACTTCGGTGGCGTGTTTGGTATGGAATGGGTCGGGCGCCGCCTGATCGCCGATCTGCGCGGCGATCTTTTTTCCCGCTATCTTGAACTGCCATCGGCCTATTTTGATCGCCACTCGTCGGGTCAGATGATCTCGCGGGTGACCTACAACGCCGAGCAGGTGGCTCAGGCTGCGACCACGGCGCTGATTGGCTCCCTGCGCGACATCCTGACCGTGGTCGCACTGCTCACTGTCATGCTGATCCAGTCTTGGCGGCTGACCTTGACGATGTTGCTGCTGGTGCCCGTAATTGCGCTGGTGGTCACTGTCATCAGTCGTCGTTTCCGGCGCATTTCGACCCGTATCCAGGATTCCATGGGCAATGTCACCCACGTCACGGAAGAAGCGGTCAATGGCCATGAAGTGATCAAGGTATTCGGTGGAAAGGATTTAGAAAAATCAAAATTTTCAATTATTAATGAAAATAATCGAATACTTCACCTGAAGCTTACAGCCACCCAGCTTCTGTCGTCTTCGATGATCCAGCTGGCCGCGGGCGTGGCCGTGATCATGCTGCTGGTGATGGCGGCCAGCGAGTTCATGCGCGCCGAGGTCACGGCCGGAATTTTCATGTCGGTGTTGGCTGCCATGGTGGCCTGCATCCCGCCTTTGAAGCGCTTGACCAAGATGCACGTGGTGATCGAAAAAGGCCTGGCTGCCGCCGACAGCATTTTCCGGGTGCTGGATACGCCGGGCGAGACCGACGAGGGTGCGCTGGGCGTGGAGCGTGTGCGCGGGGAGGTTCGCTTCGAGTCAGTGAGTTTCGCCTATCCCGAATCCGACGAGCCGGTGCTGCGCGAAATCAACCTGACCCTGGCGCCGGGAACGGTAACCGCCCTGGTCGGCCGCTCCGGGTCGGGCAAAACTACGTTGGCCAAGCTGCTGCCGCGGTTTTACCTGGCGCAGAACGGCCGCGTGCTGATCGATGGTGTGGACGTGTGCGACTATCGGCTGGCGGCGCTTCGGCGGCAGGTCGCCCTGGTCAGTCAGGATGTGGTTTTGTTCAACGATACCGTGGCGGCGAATATTGGCTACGGCGCGGCCGGCGAGGTCAGCCGGGCAGAAGTCGAGCGGGCGGCCATCGCGGCGCACGCCATGGAGTTCATCGAGCGGTTGCCGCGGGGCCTGGATACGATCATCGGCGAGTCCGGTTCGCTGCTGTCCGGGGGGCAGCGCCAGCGGCTGGCGATAGCCCGGGCGCTACTCAAGGATGCGCCGATTTTGATCCTTGACGAGGCCACCTCGGCCTTGGATGCCGAGTCGGAGCGTGCAGTGCAGGCGGCGTTGGCGGCGTTGATGGCCAACCGGACGACGCTGGTGATTGCGCATCGCCTGGCGACAGTGCAGCGGGCTGACCAGGTCGTGGTGCTGGATCGCGGCCGGATTGTGGAAATGGGCACGCATCAGACCTTGCTCGAGCGCGCGGACGGGCTCTACCGCCATCTGCATAAATTGCAGCTGGTTGAAGACTGAGCGAGCCCACGTGCGCCGGATGCTCGAACGCTATGCCCAGCGCCTGTGGTATGGCAACCGGCCGTCCTCCTTCTGGACCGGGCTGTCCAGGCTCTATCGGCTCGGTTTGGGCGCGAACTGGCAGCGTCCGGACCAGCGGCCGCCGTGTCCGGTGATCGTGGTCGGCAACCTGACCGTCGGCGGCACCGGCAAGACCCCGGTGGTGATGGCTCTGGCGCGGAGCTTGCTGCAGGCCGGACTGAAGCCGGCGATCATCAGCCGCGGCTACGGCGGCAGGCCGGGCCGCGCGGTCGTGCGCGTCCAGTCCTGTGACGACCCCGGCCGGGTCGGCGACGAACCGGCCCTGATGGCGGCGAGTCTAGACGTACCGGTATGGATTGCCCGCCGCCGCCGCACGGCCCTGGAAGCCGCACTGTCGGCAGGCGCCGAGGTGGTGATCGCCGACGACGGCCTGCAGCATCGAGACTTGCCGCGCAGCCTTGAAATCGTGGTGTTCGACGGCGGACTCGGACTGGGCAACGGTCGCCTGCTGCCGGCCGGGCCGTTGCGCTGCCCGGTCGAGCGGCTGGAGCAGGTCGATCACGTACTGCTGCGCGCGCCCTGCAGCGCCCCGGACCTGCCCGAAGGCGAGGTCTTCGAACTGCGCCCGATGGCCCTGACCGGACTCCATGACCGTGTGCGTCGAGAGCCGACCAGCCGCTCGGGCCAGTCGGTCACGGCGGTCTGCGGCATCGGTCATCCGGAGCAGTTCCAGGCGCTGCTGGAGCGTTTGGGCATGCGCGTAGAGCTCAAGGCTTTTCCCGACCACCACCGCTACCGCGGCCCTGAGCTGGCCGGACTGGCCCGACCGATCATCACCACGGCGAAGGATGCGGTGAAGCTGCGCGCGCTGGACCCGATGCCGACGGGGATCGAGGTGCTGGAGGTCGAGGCGACGCTGCCGGCTGAGCTGATCGATGCTGTGGTCGGCCATGTGCGAGAATTTCGACCATGAGTCTGCGCTTCCACATTCTGATTCCGGCCCGTCTGGCCTCGACCCGCCTGCCGTGCAAGCCGCTGGCCAACCTGGGCGGTCGCGCCTTGATCGTCCGGGTGCTGGAGCGCGCGCTCGAGGCGGATGCGGCATCGGTTCACGTGGCCACCGACAGCGCGGAGATCGCCGCTGTCGTTAAGCAGGCAGGCGGCTTGGTCGTGATGACCGACCCGGGCCACCAGTCCGGCACCGACCGGCTGGCCGAGGCGGCAAGCCAGCTCGGTCTGGCCGGCGACGAGATCGTGGTCAATCTGCAGGGTGATGAACCCCTGATGCCGGCCGCCTGCCTGCGCCAGGTCGCCGAGCTGCTGTCCCTGGACCACCGGGCTCGCATGGCCACGCTGTGGCGTCCGATCGAGGTTGAGGCGGAATGGCGCAACCCCAACGTGGTCAAATTGGTCGGCGATTCCGGGGGGCGGGCGCTGTATTTCTCGCGCGCGCCCATTCCGTGCGTGCGTGACGAGGTGTTTCGTCCGTCCACGGCCCGTCGCCATATCGGCCTGTACGCTTATCGGGTGGCGGCGCTGACTGACTGGGCGAACCTGCCGGACAGCGCACTGGAAGCGGCGGAGTCGCTGGAGCAGTTGCGCGCGCTAGAGGCCGGCTGGCGCATCGCCTGCGCGCAGGCCTGTGCCGAGGTGCCGCCAGGCATCGA
>SLJA01000288.1 GCA_007135355.1 Wenzhouxiangella sp. | reverse complement strand
GCGGCGGCCGGTTGATCGAGCGCGAAATGGATGCCGGCCGGGTCGAGCGCACTGTGTCCAACCTTGAGTTGTTGTCGCAGCTGTGGAGTCAGGCGCGCGAGCATCGCCTGGCCATCCCGGTTCTGCGTGAAGCGGCGCGTATGTCGGATACCGGTCAGTTGTCGTTCCGGCTGGGTCAGGCTTTGTTGGCCGACGAAAACCATTCAGCGGCTGAAACTGCATTCCAGGCGGCCATCGACAAGGGCGAGTTGGATGACAACATCCTGGCCGAGGCCTGGATGCTGCTGGGCAATGCGCGCTTCAACCAGGCGGGCCCGGGTGATCGCCAGCAGCGACGCTCTGCCGATCAAGCTTTTGCCCAGGCCGAACGCTTTAGATCCACGCGTTCCCAGGCGCGCGGCTGGCGCGACTTCATCCGTGCCATCGACGACACCGAAACCCGTCAGGCCCAGCTGGAGCAGGAACAATCCGAACGGCTCCAAGAAGCCGCCCAGGAGCGTGCGCTGATGGCCTGCCGCGCCCAGCAGCTGGCTGGAACAACGCTGACGGAGGAATGCCGTCGTATCCTGGCGGCTGAGGAAGAAAGGCTGGATCAAGAACAGTAATTCTTGCATGACACCGCTGCGCGCGCACGCCGGTAGCGGCATGCGCGCTCCATGAAAAAAGGCCCGGGCGAAAGCTTCGGGCTTTTTTCATGGCATGTTTCGCGGTTATAGTGGGAGGGGCCTGGTTTACGGGGGCTGAAAGATTGAAATTCTTGCTTGGTTTGGGGCTGGTCTCGGTGCTGGCCGTCCTGTCGGGTGGTGCGGGTGCTACGAATGACGCACTCGGCTTTCATCCCGTCTTTCGCGTCATGGACGTCTCGTCGGGCTTGCCCGATCCCCATGTTGAAGCCATCGTTCAGGACATTCATGGCTATGTCTGGATCGGTACCCAGGGCGGTTTGATCCGTCATGAGGGCCGGGAGCTGAGTTTGTTGCCTCGCGACTTGCAGCAGCCGGGGGCGTTGCCCGACAACAACATTATGAGTTTGCATGCCCACAGCGATGGCATGATCTGGGCAGCTGTGGCGGGTGCCGGTGCGGTGGAAATCGGTCCGGATCTGATGCCGCGCCGGCACCTGGCGCCGCAGGCCGATGGTGGAGTGCTGCCGCACGCCAACATCTGGTCCATGGTCGAGGATTGCGAAGGTCGCCTTTGGTTGGCTTTCATGCGCGGCGGGGTGAGCCGCTTTGATCCGACAACCGAGGAGGTGCTCAGTATTCCGCAGGAAGAAGACTACGGGCTCTTGCCGGTGGGTTGGCAGACTGAACTTGCGGTTGACTCTGACTGCCGGGTGTGGCTGGCGCAGACTGGGCGGGTCAGCGTTACGGCCAAGGATCAAGACCCGCCGCGCTTTACCGAAGTGCTATCCGGCGAACCCGGCGATCCGCCCCTGTTTTTCACCCTGCTGAACCATAGCGAGCTTGGTGTGCTCGGCGGTCGGGGGTCTGACCTGTTAGCCATGAGCGCCGGTGATGGGCGTGGCCACGCGCCGACCGCTGAACGATTGGCTACCCTCAATGGGTTGGTGATCGGTCTGGCCGAGCTTCCGGACGGTCGCGTGGTCGCCGCCACGGTCGCGGGCATGAATATTTTTGACCCGGCGACCGGGAGTCTGGAATCGATCACGGCGCGGCCCGATCTCCCGGATGCCTTGCCTTCCAACACGCTGGCCAACCCCATGGTCGATCGTGAGGGCGGCATCTGGGCTTCAGTCTCGCGACGGGGCCTGGTGTACCTGCCGCCTGAACACGACGCATTTTCGCGTCTGCATCGAGGCTTCCAACCGAATCCCGACACGATTCGGGATCACGTGGATCTGATCAGCCCGGCGGCCAGTCCTGGCAGCTTCTGGATTGGTGCCGAGCGTGGGGTGCAACGTCTTAATCTGAACACGGGTGTGATCGAAGACGCGCGCGACTTTTTTCCCGACGTCCCGCCCGAACCGATGTGGCGGCGGTTCCGCGGCTTCTGGGAGCGCCCCGCCGACGGCCTGATTGCTCTGGACGGGAACAGTTTATGGTGGGTCAAATCGGAAGCGGGTGAAAGCGAGGTGCTGCTGCATCCGGCTGACCTGAACCATGGCGGCGTCCGGTTCCTTCAACCCGGGACGCCGGAGTCCTTGTGGGTGGGGACTGCCTCCAGCGGCATGGTCTATCTGAACCTGACCAGCCGACAGCTGCGCTGGTACGGCCCCGATCAGCCGCCCCCTAGATTGTTGCCGGAGTCGTCCCCGCGTCTGATGATTCGAGATCCGCGGGGTCAGCTGCTTCTGGCCGGAACCAACACGCTGTTTCGTTATGAGGAAGGGGAGGGGTTTAGCCCCATCTTGAGCCTGGACAGAGACCGTATCAGCGATCTGGCCTTCGCTGATGATGGCAATTTGTGGATTGCCAAAGATGCTGGACTCAGCCAGTGGCGGTGGGAGGGCGACGAGCCGCGGCAGCTCGAGCAATACGATATCGCATCAATGGTTGAGCGGGCCAGTTTGATCCGCGTATTCCCGCAATCGAAGCACGAGGTCTGGCTGGTGTTGAACAACGGCGTAGCCCGCTTGAACCCGCAGACGGGCGAAGCACGCTTGTTCACGCGTGCCGATGGCTTGGCCCCGGACGAGTTCAAGGCCTCGGCCAGCGTTAGCTTGCCGGATGGACGCTTGATGCTTGGTGGTAACCGCGGCTTGATGTTCGTTAACCCGGATCGAATCCGGGCTGAGTCTGTTGCGCCTCCGGTTCATCTGACTCGAATCAGCGCGGGTGACCTGGAGCGGGTGCTGACGCCGGGAGAGCGCGAGCCGCTTGCGCTGGGCTGGAATCAGAACAGCGTTCGCCTCGATTTTTCGGCCCTGACCTTCGTCGCGCCGGAGCGGTTGGTGTACCGCGTTCGTCTGCATGGATGGGACGATGACTGGATCGAGTTGCGCCAACTCGGGCACATGTATTACAGCAACCTGAGGCCCGGAACTTATCGATTCGAGGTTCAGGCGGCCACCGATGGGGGTCGATGGACGACCACTGGCGACAGCCTGGTCATTGATCTGGCGCCGCCGCCCTGGGCCAGCCCCCCGGCCTATGCGGCCTATGCCGGCCTTATGCTGATCGGCATGGTTGTCAGCTGGCGCGGCGCCCGGCAGGCGCGTCGCCGCCGCCGTCACCTACGGGAGATTCAACAGAAACGTGACCTGGCCGAGGGGCAGCGAAAATTGCTCCAGCGACTGAACGAAGATCTGGAACCCATTCCCCTGGCCCACGCCATCGCTACTGAAATGCTGCAATTGACCGCCGCGCCCTCGGCCAGTTTCGGCTATGTGCATGAACAGATGCCCCGGCAATTGATCACGGTGGGCGAGGGTGAACCGCTTTCACGCGAGGACTGGCGGGCGGAAATACGCACCGTGGATCAACGCCGATCGCAACTGGTGGAACTGGAGGCCGACCGCGAACGGGTGGCGCGAGTGCTTTTGACGGCGCCCGCGGCGGGTTTCAAGCCGGACGACGAACAGCGCCTTGCCTTGCTCGTCGACTTGGCCCAGCAGGCGCTGCACAACAGTCTTTTGCTGCAGCGCGTCAAGCGCCTGGCCGAGCGTGCCGAGGCGGCCAATCACGCCAAGTCGGAGTTCCTGGCCACCATGAGCCATGAGATCCGCACGCCCTTACATGGCGTCATGGGCATGGCCGACCTGTTGCATGCGCGAGAAACCGAGCCCGAACGTCTGGAGTTGATCAACACTTTGCGCGCATCGGGTCGACAGCTGCAGCGTGTCATTGACGATGTGCTCGACATTTCCGGAATCGAGGCCGGTCGCTTGCGAATCAAGCGGGAGCCTTTTGAGCTGGTCTCGGTGCTTGAGCATGTCATCGATCTGCATGCACCAAATGCCGCTCGCAAAGGCCTGGATATTCGGCTGCAGATCCAGGCCGACTTGCCGGGCGTGATTCTGGGGGACTCGGATCGGTTAGCCCAGGTTCTGGGCAACCTGCTGAACAACGCGGTCAAGTTTACCGAGCATGGCGCCATCGAGATGGCGGTGATGCACGACCGCGGTAACCAGCTCAAGTTTGCCGTCAGGGACACCGGCCCCGGCATCAACCCCGATCAAAAACAGCGCTTGTTCCAACCCTTTTCGCAGCTGGATAACTCCATTCGGCGACTGCATGGCGGGTCCGGCCTGGGGCTGGCGATCAGTCGCCAGATCGCCGAAGCCATGGGTGGGCAGCTGGATCTGGTGCCTCGCCGCTGGCCGGGCAGTACTTTCATGCTCAGTCTGCCTCATACTGGCCCGGTTCGGCACTCGCCCATGACTGCACTGCTGAAAGATATCGTGGTGGTTGGCCTGCTCGATGCGCCCACCTTCCGGGTTCTGTTGCGCCACGCCAGAAGATGGGGTTTCCGGGTGCGCAACGGCTGGCGTTGCCCACCCGAGCCTGATGCCTTGCTCCTGGTCGACCCGCGCGTGCTGGGCGGGAACCAAACGATTGCCCGCCATTGGCTGTCGGTCTGCAAACAAGGTTTCCTCCTGCAGTCGCCCTACGTCCCGGCGTCGGATGCCGAATGGCCCGTGTCGAGTCACTTCCAGTTCCTGCGCTGGCCGTTGCTGGAAGCCCGGTTAATCGCCGCGCTGCTGGATCGGGTCCTCGAGCAACATCAGGCTTGACTACCCTGGAGCCAAACAACGCGCTAAACTGAGGTCCGGCCTGAGAACGGGAATTTCTGTAATGGAATGGATAGTCCTGGGTTTGATTGTTGCCGCGGCGCTATTTGCCGTTGTGATCTACAACCGACTGGTGGCGGCGCGCAACCGTTACAAGAATGCCTTTGCCCAGATCGACGTGCAGCTGACTCGTCGTCACGATCTGATTCCCAACCTGGTCGAAGTGGCCCGCAAGTACATGAGCCACGAGCGCGAAACCCTGGAAGCCGTGATCCAGGCGCGCACCGGCGCGGTTAACCAGCTTAAGGCAGCCTCCAGCGATCCGACCGATCCGGATGCCATGAAGCGCCTGAGTCAGGCCGAGCAGGGGCTGTCGGGCGCATTGGGACGATTGTTCGCCTTGTCCGAAAATTACCCGGACTTGAAGGCCAACCAGAACATGATGCAGCTGTCTGAAGAGCTGACCAGTACTGAAAACCGGGTCGCCTTTGCTCGCCAGGGCTTTAACGACGCGGTCATGACCTACAACATTCTGCGCGAAAGCTTCCCGAACAATCTGATTGCCGGCACCTTCAACTTTCAGCCGGCGCAGTTGCTCGACATCGAAGACCCGGCCAAGCGCGAGGCAGTCAAGGTCAGCTTTGGTTAAGGAGTGAACTTCTTCGAGCACCAGGACCGGGCGCGGCGCCAAAGCCGACGCCTGGTTGTGCTGTTTGGCCTGGCGGTTTTTGCCATCATCGCGGCGGTCAACGCCGTGGTGCTTGGCACTCTGGGTATGCCGCACTACGCCGGCGGCCCGGCCGAGGCGAATTTCTGGGCCGCCAATGCCGGGCTGATCTTCTGGTCCACATCGCTGACGGCGGCCACCATCGGGCTGGCCAGCGCTTATCGCAGCGTGCAGTTGCGCGCCGGCGGTGGCGAAATTGCCCGCTCCCTCGGTGGCACCGTGGTCGATCCTTCCACCACCGATCCCCTGCGTCGCCGTCTCTATAACGTGGTGGAAGAAATGGCCATCGCCTCGGGGGTGTCCATGCCCGAGGTCTACGTGCTTGAGCACGAGCAAGGCATCAACGCCTTTGCCGCCGGCTATTCGCCCGCCGATGCCGCCGTGGCAGTCACCCGCGGCACCCTGGAGCATCTCAGTCGCGATGAGCTCCAGGGTGTGATTGCGCATGAATTCAGTCACGTCTTCAACGGTGACATGCGGCTCAATATCCGCTTGATCGGCCTGCTGTTCGGCATCCTCGTGATTTCGTTGATCGGTCGTCGACTGCTGCTTTCGACGCGCTACGCGCGCGACTCGCGCAATGCCGCCCCCCTGGTCATGATCGGCCTGGTGGTCGCCTTGATCGGCTATGTTGGTTTGTTTTTTGGGCGCTGGATCAAGGCGGCGGTTTCGCGCCAGCGGGAGTTTCTGGCCGACGCCTCGGCCGTGCAGTTCACGCGTAATCCGGCTGGCGTCAGCGGGGCGCTCAAGAAAATCGGCGCGCTCTACGCCAGTTCGTTCATGGTCAGCGATGCCGAGGAGGTGGGCCATATGCTGTTCGCGCGCGGCATGGGCCGACAGCTGTTCGCCACCCATCCGCCACTGGAAGAGCGCATTCACGCCATCGACCCGAATTTCCGCCCCGAGGAGCTCAAGGAACTGTCCCAGCGACTGGACCGCCACGCCCAGGC
>SLJA01000256.1 GCA_007135355.1 Wenzhouxiangella sp. | reverse complement strand
TTTTACATCTTGACGGCGCGGCTACAGCAGGGGCATGAAGCCGTCGCCTTTGTTGCCAACGTCGGCTAGTAAGAGGATTTTGAGGACATCGCCCGCTTCGAGGGCCGGACGGATCGGCTCGCCTTCGCCAAGGAACATAATCTCCATGTCGAGGCCACCGCAATCGCTTTGTCGGCATCAAGTCACGCGGAGTTCCTGAAATCCCCGGCGCCACCATCCTCCAGGCCACACTGCGCGACATCCTCTCGCCGCGTTTTTCCGTAATGATCTATTTGGCTGACAATTCCATCAGCGTCCATTTCATGCTGAAGATCGACACGCCAAACTCAGAAACCGCGATATCCGGCCAGGGCAGGACCGCGGTCATCAATGCGGCGATTGTAAGCCTCGATCGCCTGGCGATTTGCCTCCAGCCACTCGAGTTGTTCCCGGCGGCGGATTTCGGCTTCGAGCGGGTTCTCCAAAGTCTGCGACAGATTCAGGCCGAGATCTTTTGCTTTTTTCTGCAGAGAGGTCCGAATCCGCAGATTGACCGGTGATTTTTTCGCGTTGGCAACTTCATCCTGCATTGTTCGGCCCCGCCCGGAGTGGGCGCTCAGGTTATGCGCATACTTTGCAAAGCACAAGGGCTCGGCTGCCACTGAGGCTCCGCTGTTGTCGCCCAGTTTCTTTGGTCAGGTGGGCAGGATGCGAGACTCAAGTATCAGCGTGAGCTGACCCGATTTCCGCTGATCGCGCTTGCTCAGGTCAGCCATCCGGCCAGTCGATGGATTTCATAAATTGTATCTGTGGGTTACAATTTAGGCATGACGCGACCCAGGCAGTTCTCCCGCATCGCCCGCGAATTGGCCGGGCAGTATCCGGTGCTGACCGTCACCGGACCGCGCCAGTCCGGCAAGACCACCTTGTGTCGCGCGGTTTTTCCTGATCACGGCTATATCAATCTGGAGCCGCTGGACCGGCGCGAATTTGCCCGCCAGGATCCTCGCGGTCTGCTGGCCGAACACCCCGACGGACTCGTCGTTGATGAAGTCCAGCATGCACCGGAACTACTCGGCTATATCCAGGAAGCTGTCGATGAGGACAGCCGACCCGGCCGCTTTGTTCTGACCGGCTCTCAGCACTTCAGCCTCTCGCAGTCGATCAGCCAGTCGCTGGCCGGGCGAACCGCCATCCTCCAGCTGCTGCCGCTGAGCCTGGAAGAGTATGCGGATTTCGATATCCCAACCGATGACCTGTGCACCGTGCTGTTCGCCGGCGCCTATCCGCGCATCCATGATCGCGGTCTGGCGCCACAGCGCTGGCTGGCCGATTACCTGGCGACTTACGTCGAACGGGATGTGCGCCAGATTGCCAATGTCTCGAATCTCTCAGCCTTCAGCAACTTTCTTCGCCTGTGCGCCGCGCGTACTGCTCAGGAAGTCAACCTGAGCGACCTGGGCGCTGACGCGGGCGTCTCGCACAACACGGCCAGAGCCTGGTTGTCCATCCTCGAAACGAGCTTTCTGGTGATTCAGTGCCCGGCATGGCACCGCAATATTCGCAAACAACTGGTCAAGCGTCCCAAGCTGCACTTTCTCGACTCCGGCCTGGTCTGCCATCTCTTGGGCATCCGCAGCCCGGATGAACTGCGGCACCACCCCTTGCGCGGGGCCATTTTCGAGAGCTGGGTGGCCAGCGAAATCTTCAAACACCACACCCATCGCGGCCTGCGGCCGGAATTGCTGCACTATCGCGAAGCACGCGGGGCCGAGATCGACATTCTGGTACAAAACGGCAGCGAGCTGATCGCCTGCGAAGCCAAATCCGGCGCCACACTGCACGCCGACTTCTTCCGGCATCTGGAACAGTTCAGCGAGCGCATGACATTGATGAACCCAAGGCCGACCCTCGCCAGCCGCCTGGTCTATGGCGGCGACCACCGCCAGCGCCGATCCGGCATCGACTGTCTGGGATGGCGGCAGATTCATGCACTGAGTTGGAGATAGTCTGACCGTCAACCCCAATCCCATGCACATGCCGAGGCGCATAGGGCAACAGGCAGTCATTTCCAGGCGGTTGGGCTCAGACATTCACGTTGCCTTCGAGGTCGGCGTCTTGCAGACTGTCGAAGGATTTTCGTCGGCAGATCGACATGAACAAGTTTCGCACGCAACTGGCCGCATGGCTGGTGATGATTCTGCTCGCCGCTGCGAGCGTCTCAGCCTATCCGGAAGACGGAGGGCTGGCCATGCGGCATTACCAGTGGGTCACTGAAATTCGGGATGGGCAGTGGCCGGTGTGGCAGGATGAACAGGCCAGCCCTGAGGCTCTGGAATCTGTGCTGGCTGAACTCGCCGTGGCGCTGGAATATCTGGGGCGGCCCGACGTTGAAGAATTGGCCCTCGGCAACAGCTACCTGCATTACCGGGTTTACAACATTCGACGCGACATGCTGCAGATCGAGGCACGGCTGGGCCGGCCCGAGCAGGTCGCCAGGCAGCTGCGCCACCTTCGCCATTTCGATGTCTACGCCGGCAGTCATGCGATGCTGAGAGAGTCTCTGCCTGATTCGGTGCTTGATCACCCCGATGTGCAGCAGGAGCTGGCTGCGTGGCAGGTTCTGGATCGCGTGGCGAGCGCGGAAGCACTGGCCACCCCATATGCCGACGACTTGCCGGCGCATGAAAAGATCGCCGGACTGAGCCGTATCTGGGCGATGGCGCGGGAGTATTTCGTGCACTTCGACGCCCCGCCGGAACTCGACTGGGATCAGGCCTATATTGAGGCCATCGACTTCGTGCTGGCCACTGATTCGACCGCGGGCTATTACCGTGAACTGATGCGCTTCGTGGCGCGCCTCGGTGACAGTCACAGCAACGTGTATCCGCCGGAAGAACTGCGCGAGCACTTCTATGCCCGGCCGCCGATCAGAACGCAGTGGATCGGGGGTCGCGTCATCGTAACGGATGTTTTCAGTGCTCGCTTGCGCGAACTCGGTGTCAGGGTTGGCAGCGAAATTGAAAGTATCGACGGTGAACCGGTCGCCGCGTATGCGCGCCAGCATGTGGCGCCTTTTGTCAGCGCTTCGACCGAACAGGATCTGAAAGTGCGCAAGTATGAATACGGCCTGCTTGCCGGCCCGTCCACTCGCGCCTTGACCTTGTCCTTGCGCCAGCCCGACGGGAGCTTGAACACGGTCGAGATCGAGCGCTCGGGCTATACCGATGTCGAATGGCCCGAGTCGTTTCGACGACGTCAGCTGGATGGAGGCATCGAATATTTGTCGCTGGACAGCTTTGCCGATGGCAGGGCGCTGGAAGCCTTCAATACGGCCTGGCCGGAAATCCAGCAAGCCGGCGGTCTGGTACTTGATCTCCGGAATAATGGCGGTGGCAGTTCCTGGCCCGGCTACCGCATCCTCGCCCACCTCATTGATGAGCCGGTGGTGCCGGTCGCCTCGTGGACGCGACGGAATGATTCCGTGAGGCAGGCCGCTTCAGCCAGCGTACAGTTCCATCCGTTGCCCGTGCGCCCGATCGAGCCGATCGCCGAGGAACGCTATGCCGGACCGGTGGTTCTCCTGACCGGCCCGCGGACCTTTTCGGCCGCCGAGGACATGGCCATGGCCTTTGCCGTCAGCCGGCGTGGTGCGATCATCGGCCAGACCACCGCCGGCAGCACCGGCCAGCCCTTGATGTTCCATCTTCCGGGCGGCGGCATGGCGAGAATCTGTGCCAAGCGCGACACCTGGCCTGACGGCACACCTCTGGTCGGTGTTGGCGTGGTGCCTGACATCGAAGTCGCGCCCAGCCTGAGCGCTATCAAAGGAGGTCGCGATCCGGTCATGGAGGCCGCTTTGGCCTGGATTCGAGAGCGGATCAGAGGCGAGTGATCCTTCAACTGTGCGCAGCCCCGGGCACGTCGGTGCAGCGATCAATATCGCTGAACTCCGAGGAACGGTCTTGCGGTTACACACCCAGCAGATGAAAGGGGTGAGATGTGTGGCGGTGATCTGGGGGCGAGATCGTTTGAATTCGGACTCGCTATGACGCTGATACCAGATTGTCCCGAATAATTCAGGAATTATCCGGGCTGGTGGGCCACAACTCACTCAGCAGCATGGAACGGCCCAGACCGGTCATGATGCGGGCGTGTTCGCGCCGCAGTCGCCGTGGCCGGGTTACGCCGCAGGAGTGGGCGATGTTGTAGAGCTCTTTTTCCATGTTGCGGGCAAACCATGCGACGCGTTCGGCCTTGTCTTCGGGAACCAGGCCGCGCTGCAGTCTTGGGTTGTGCGTGGTGACCCCGGTAGGGCAGGTATTGCGATTGCACTGCAAGGCCTGGATGCAGCCCAGGGCGAACATGAATCCGCGGCCGGAGACCACGATATCGGCGCCCACGCAGAATGCCCAAGCCACGTCGACCGGGTTGACGCGCTTGCCCGAGGCAATCACCCGAATGCGGTCACGCAAGCCGTACTCACTCAACTTGTCGACCGTGATTGGCAGCGCTTCGGATAGCGGCAGACCGACGTCGTCCATCAGCGACATCGGCGCGGCACCGGTGCCGCCGTCACCCGAGTCGACGGTGATGAAGTCCGGCGCACAGTCCGAGCCGCGCTCGAGAATGGCCTGGCACAAGTCGTCGAGAAAGCTGCTGGGGCCGATGGCGGTCTTGAAACCGCAGGGCTTGCCGCTGATCTCGCGGATGTGCCCGATCATGTCGAGCAGTTGATCGACCGACGCGATCTCGGGGTGTCGGTTGGGACTGATGGCGTCCTGGCCGGCGGGGATGTTGCGAATGCCGGCGATTTCGGCGGTGACCTTGTCGCCGGGCAGTATGCCGCCTTTGCCCGGCTTGGCACCCTGAGAAAGCTTGAGTTCAAACATCCGGATGCGCTCGATCTGGCCCAGTTCGGCCAGGCGTTGCTCATCCAGCCGGCCAGCGCTGTCGCGCACGCCGAATTTGGCCGTGCCGATCTGGAAGACCAGATCGCATGGGCCGTCCAGATGCGCGGGCGCCAGGCCGCCTTCGCCGGTGTTGAGCCAGATGCCGGCCTTGGCCGCGCCCAGCGACAGGGCGCGCACAGCCGGCTGCGACAGCGCGCCATAGCTCATGCCGGAAATATGAAAAAAGTGATCGGTGTGGTAGGGCTGGCGCGCATGGGGCCCGAACACCAGCGTGGCGCGGCTCTCGGAATCTTCCTTGAGGGTCGGGAAGGGATGGTTGAGAAAAACCACCGCGCCTTCGGGCCGTAAATCGCGGGTGGATCCGAACGCCGCCGTATTGTCGACATTCTTTGCCGCGCGGTACACCCAGGCGCGCTGGGCGCGGTTGAATGGCAGTTCCTCACGGTCGTGCGAGAACAGGTACTGACGAAAGAACTCGCCAAGGTGTTCGAACAGATAGCGAAAACGACCGATGACCGGATAGTTGCGGCGAATGGCATGCGTGGTCTGCAGCCGGTCGAGAACGAAGGTCAGCATCACGGCCGCCGCCCCGAGTCCAACAACGAACACGAAGACGACGGCCATGCCTTGAAGCACCTCAAACGTCAGGCCAATCACGGAATCCATGAGCGTGCTCCTTCAAGTAAGGATCATCCGGAGACGCCGACTTCATACCAGGGCGTTGGGTTGATCGGGCAGCGATAACGAAAGCCGTCGGCTGTGATCTCGACTTCGCTGGTCCCGGTCTGGCCGGGTTGCAGGGGGAACATATCGAGTTGTTCGTGGCTGGCGGCATTCTGGATCTGCCAACCGACCACCTTGTCAGCCTTGTTGGTGATCACGAAGCGATAGGAGCCGGGCTGCAGTCCGGACAGGGTTTCTTCGGCGGCGAAATACCCGTTGTACTGATCGAGGTGAATAGTCGTGACACCGTTTTCAGTTCGCGGTGTTGCCGCCATGAGCGCCGATGTCAGAACAAGGGTGAACAAGGGAATTAGAAGAAGCAGGGAGAATTTTCGTTGCATGAAAACGATTCCTTTTGCTGGTGTGTGAGAAAGAAGCTGCGGGGCCTATGAAGTTTTCCGCGCTATCCCAGTGTGGTGACAAGGGTGTGGGTTGGCTATCCGTGAAATCACCTATGCAGCGCCGATGGGTCGCATGGAAGCACCCAATGCAAAAACCCATGCAATGAAATTTGATCCGTCCCGGTCTTCGAAGGCAAGGCGGGTTGTGCCGGGCGGCTCGCGTCGATCAACAAGCCCGGGTTCGTATTCCAATTCATGACGTATCAGGAGAAATTGAACATGAGTGACAAGAAAGTACTGACGAAAGCGATCGGAACCCTGTCGGCCCTGTCTTTGTCCATGGGGGCACTTGCCGCTGCCCCCTCTGCCGAAAACTTGTTCCAGGCCGAGACGCTGGACCGCGGGTTCATGTCGCAGCAAGCCGGATTCGGCGAGGGCGCCTGTGG
>SLJA01000335.1 GCA_007135355.1 Wenzhouxiangella sp. | reverse complement strand
TCGCGCCGACAGCCAGCGCGTCTTTGAACTGTACCTGGCGCCAACAGATTCCGACGATCGCTTCGACGGTCGCTTTATTCCGCTGCGTGCCGACCGAGGCCGCGCGGGACCCGCCTGCGACATGCGTTTTCGCCTTGCCGCCGGACGCCTGGTCGGGGAGACGGACCCAGGTACCTGTCGTTTCCGGTCCGAGGGGTGGGAGATTGGCCTGCTCAAGGAAATCGCCTTCGATGGCGCAAGCGTTCTAATGGCGGACCAACTACTCCTGGAAGACGGCACGCCGTTTGCCGAGCAGGACCGGCTGGAGCTGGCCCGGATTGTTCACTTTTCCGGCACTTTGGCGCAAAGAGACGGTCAGGCCTGGCGCGCTGCTCGCAACCTGAGAGTGAGCGCCGGCGGCAACCTGGTAGAACCACTGGACGCTGCCGGCATGAGCCTGGGTCTGCTGCTGAACCTTGAGCTGATGAGCCGCTCCGGGTCGGATACCCCTGCCCTGCGTCTGCAAGTTCTCGAGGAAGGCAGCGGCCGGGCGATGGCCGAAGTGTGGAATTCTTTCAATGCAGACTTGATCGGTCTGGCCCTTGACGACTTGCGCCTGGAATTGCAGCGCGAATCAGCGGGCTTTCCTGTACCTTGAGCCTGCTTCCTGGATTTGAGACCTCAAGGGCACCCACGCGGGCACCCTTGAGGTCACGACCGATTGGGTATCAATCGGGCATCAGTCCTTCCAACCCGCGGCATGCCCGTCGATAGGCTTGTAGCCGCCTTCAATGCCTTTGGTCACGATGGCGACGGCGTTGTGCGGATGCAAACTTTCAAAATGACTGACGCGCGCCCAGAAATCGGTCACTCGCTCCTGCTCTTCCAATGCGGTCTGAACCCGACGTGCCGCGTCCTCGCAGAACATCAGGTTCTGCCCATTCAGCAGCGCAAAGGCCTGTTCATCTTCGCGCTTGACCGCGGACTGAACCGGCGTCTTGAGCGCCCCTTCGATCGCGTCAATCATCTGAATGAACGGGAAGGCTTCGAAGCTGGGCGCGAGCTGCAACCGGATGTCGGCCGCGCTGCGCTGAGAATGTGGTGTCGCCACGATGCCTTGTTCGCTGCCCAGCCACTCCAGCACCGGAGCCGCCTCCAGCGCCGCGGCGGTGTCGAAATCCTTACGAAACTGCTCTTGGATCAACTGACGCGCCAGCGCCGCCGAGCAGGGACAGGTGCTGGAGTAAACCACGCGAAACGCCAGCTCCATGGCGAACTGCCGCCCGCTCAGATTCGCAATCAAGCTGATGGGATAGCCCTTCCAGCCGCTGTTGTCGCTGACCAGCGCCGGACGCCGGACCAGGTACTCGAAATCCAGCCGAATCATGGCTTGGGTGCTCAGATCTTCGTGCGAGTTGAGGAAGTCCCGCAGCAGGTGGCGCAACGCGGCCGGCGTGATCGAATGCTCGGCCAGTGCCCGGTCAAGATGCAGATAGAGGCGCGACATGTGAATGCCACGCTTCTCCGGCTGGGCCAGATCGACATACGCACTGATGCGCGCGTTGGTCTGAATCTGCCGCCCATTCGGCCCATCCAGAAGCACCGGCAGTTCGATGTCATTCATGCCGACCCAGTCCAGCTTTCCGGCCACCTGGGCTTTGGCGTGGGAGGCGATGTCCGGCATGCTGGCCAATCTGGTCTTGTTCGTCATGAGATTCGTCATCTCCTTAAGTTCTTTGTCGGCCGGGGACCATCCCCGACCACTGCAGCGCGATTAAACGCGCTGATCAATAAAGGATTTGTGATCGCCTGCGGGAATGACGGCATGATGCCGGGAAAAAATGGTCGGAGCGGAGAGATTCGAACTCTCGACCCCCACAACCCCATTGTGGTGCGCTACCAGGCTGCGCTACGCTCCGACCGAGGAAAACGACCTTCAATTATAACCTAAAATGCCGGAACTGAACCTCATGCAGTCTCGCGATGATGGCTCAGCGTCGCAGTAACTGCAGGATTTCCTCCAGCTCGAGCCGCATTTGACGCACCACCTGCTGACTACGCGAAGCGTCGTCCTGAGCCTGTTCACCCTCGAGACGCTGCCGGGCGCCCAGAATGGTGAAACCTTGCTCATGCAGCAAGCTACGGATCTGACGAATCATCAGCACATCATGGCGCTGATAGTAACGACGATTGCCCCGACGCTTGACCGGTTTGAGCTGTGGAAACTCCTGCTCCCAGTAACGCAAGACGTGCGGCTTCACGGCGCATAGGTCGCTGACCTCGCCGATCGTGAAGTAACGCTTTGCCGGGATCGGCGGGAGTTCCTGATTACTCCGCGGATCCAGCATACGCCTCCACCCTTGCCCTTAATTTCTGACCCGGCTTGAACGTCACCACCCGGCGCGCAGAGATGGGGATTTCCTCCCCGGTTTTGGGGTTGCGCCCAGGCCGCTGGCCCTTGTCACGCAGCTGGAAATTGCCAAAGCCCGACAGCTTGACATGATCGCCACGCTCGAGTGCCTGCCGGATTGCCTCAAACCAGGCATCGACAAATTCCTTTGCCTCGCGCTTGTTCAGTCCGACTTCATCAAACAACTTGGTCGCCAGATCGGCCTTGGTCAAAGACATCGCCCTCATCCTCTCAACTTGGCACTGAAGCGTTTTTCCAGACCGCTGACCACTGCCTCGATCAGCGAATCCACTTCCCTATCTGTAAGGGTGCGCCAAAGATCGCGAATAATCAAGCCTATAGCCAAACTTTTGCACCCGCTTTCCACCCCAGGGCCACGGTATTCATCGAATATGAAGCACTTCTCCACTTTTTCTCCAGCGATTTCGCGGATCGCGTCCATCAGTGCAGCGGCCTGAACATCGTCGGCCACGACCACGGCAAGATCACGTCGGATAGCTGGGAACCGCGAACCGGCCCGATACACCGGCAACGCGACTCGCAAGAGGCGGTCGAGATCAAGTTCGGCGACAAAGACCGGCTCAGACAGATCAAACGCGGCCAGGCAGTCTGGGTGGAGCTGACCGAACGCTCCGGACGGACTGTCGTCAATCAAAATCTCAGCACCTTGACCCGGGTGCAGCCAGGGCTGACGGCTAGGCAGGTATCGGATGGAGCCAGCCGTCCGATTGAGCGCCAGCAAGTGCTCCAGCTCGCCCTTGATGTCGAAAAAATCGATCTTGTTGCCCGCTCCCTGGGCGTGCTCGCCATGCACTCGACCCATCATCAGAAGACTCAATCGGGCCGGCTCACGAAAGCCTTGATCTAGCCGCTGGAAGCAGGTACCGACTTCGAACAGACGGAAATCCTGCTGCCGCCGCCGAGCGTTGCCGGCGGCCGTCTTGAGCAGACCCGGCAGCAGGCTGGTGCGCAAAACGGCCAGGTCGCGACTCAAGGGGTTGGCCAGCGCTTGCGCACTGGCATCCAGCCCCAGACGGCTCAGCTCATCCTGAGCGACAAAAGACCAGGTAATGATTTCCTGAAAGCCGCGCGCAGCCAGCTGATGGCGCAGCTTGCGCTCGGGCAGTTGGGTTTCCGATTCCGCAATCAGGCGCAGGCGACCGCGCGGACGCCGGGTCGGCAAGCGGTCATACCCGTGCACCCGGGCGATTTCCTCAATCAGGTCGACCTCGATGGCAATGTCGCGCCGCGACGGCGGTGGGCTGACCGTCAATTGTCCGTTCCCTTCGCTGACCTGCATGCCCAGGCGTTCGAGAATGTCGACCATCTCGCCGGGTTCCAGCTCGGTACCGAGCACGCGATTGACCCGCTCGGGACGCAGGTCCACGCTGACCTCGGCCGGTAGATGCCCGCCGTCGACCTGCTCCAGCACCGGGCCCGGACGGCCGCCGGCAATCGCCATGATCAACGCGGTCGCCCGCTCCATGGCCAGGCGCTGAAGCGTGGGATCCACGCCGCGCTCGAAGCGGTGTGCCGACTCGGTGGCCAGGCCCAGGCGCCGCGCGCGGCCAACGATGCTGGCGGGGTTGAACCAGGCCGATTCGAGCAGAATATCGGTCGTATCTGCGCCGACTCCGGAGTCCTCGCCCCCGATCACCCCGCCGATGGCCAGCGGCCGCTGCGCATCGCAAATCATCAGCATGTCGGGATCCAGCGCGACATCGCGCCCGTCCAGCAGCACCATGCGTTCACCGCTTTTCGCGCGCCGCACCCGGATGCCGCCTTCAAGCTTGTCGAGGTCGAAAGCATGCATGGGCTGCCCCAGTTCGAGCAGCACATAGTTGGTGACATCGACCACAGGCCCCAAGCTACGCATACCACATCGGCGCAGGGCCTCGACCATCCACAGCGGCGTTGCCGCCGTGACGTCGACGCCGCGAATCACACGCCCAATGTAGCGCGGGCAGTCGGCCGGCGCGTCCAGGACAATCTCGACGCGGTCGTCGATCTCGGCCTCGACCGGATCCATCTCGGGCGCCTTGAGCGCCGACCCGGTCAGCGCAGCCAGCTCGCGAGCCAGGCCGCGCACCGACAGGCAGTCGGCCCGATTCGGCGTCAAATCAATATCGAGGACATAGTCGTCAAGGCCGAGATAGCGCGTCAGGGTTTCCCCCACCGGCGCGTCGGCCGGCAGCTCCATCAGCCCCGACGCCTCGTCGCCCAGGCCCAGCTCGGGCTCGGAGCACAACATGCCTTCGGAAGCGACACCACGCAGCTTGGCAGGCTTGATCTTCAGCCCACCGGGAAGCACCGTGCCCAGCGTAGCCAGCGGGGCTTTGAGGCCCTGGCGGGCGTTGGGCGCGCCGCAAACGATGGTCTTTTCTTCGCTGTCGCCGCGCACCCGGCACACGCGCAGGCGGTCGGCATCCGGATGGGGCTCGACGGTCAGGATTTCTCCGACCACAACGCCGTCCAGCGCCGGTGCGACCGGTACCACCTCGTCCACCTCCAATCCCGCCAGCGTGAAGCGCTCGGCAATACTTGGGGCGTCGAGGTCGGTCTGAACCCACGATCGGAGCCAGTGGTGGTTGATTTTCACTTGTCAGAAGTTCCTATCTGAACTGGCGCAGGAAATTCAGGTCGTTCTCGAAAAACAGACGCAAGTCGTCGACGCGGTAGCGCAGCATGGCGAAACGTTCGACGCCCAGGCCGAAGGCATAGCCGGTGTACTTCTCCGAGTCGATGCCGCAATTCTCCAGCACGTTCGGATGGACCATGCCGCAGCCCAGCACCTCCAGCCAGCGGCCGGGACTGCCGTCGGCTTCAGTCCAGCGAACGTCGACCTCGGCCGAGGGCTCGGTGAACGGGAAATAGGACGGTCGCAGTCTGACTTCCAGTTCATCCTCGAAAAAGGCGTTGACGAAGTCCGACAACAAGCCTTTCAGGTCGGCGAAGGTGACATCGGTGTCGACCAAAAGCCCTTCGACCTGGTGGAATTGCGGCGTGTGGGTCTGGTCCGAATCGGCTCGAAAAACCCGTCCGGGTGCCACGATGCGCACCGGCGGCTGCATGCCGCTCATAACCCGGATCTGCACCGGAGAGGTGTGCGTGCGCAGCAGGCGACCATCCGGCAGATAGAAAGTGTCATGCATGGCACGGGCCGGATGATGCTCGGGGAAATTCAGCGCGCCAAAGTTGTGATGGTCGTCTTCGACCTCCGGACCGGTGGCGACGCTGAACCCCAATTGAGCGAAGATATCGAGGATTCGATCCAGCGCCCGATTGACCGGATGCTGACCGCCGGCTTCGTGCTGCCGCCCCGGCAAGGTGACGTCGACGGCCTCGGCCGCCAGCCGCTGTGCCAGCGCCGCCGCCTCCAACTCGCCCTGGCGATCGGCGATGGCTGCTTCCAGCACCTGTTTGCTTCGGTTGACGGCCTGACCAGCTTCGCGACGCTCAGCAGGCGGCAACTGCCCGAGCTGCTTGAGCAGACCGGTCAGCGCGCCTTTCTTGCCCAAAAACCGCACCCGGACATCGTCCAGGGCGCGGGTATCGCCGGACTCGGCCACCAACTCCAGCGCCTGCTCAAGCAGGCTGTCAGGAGAGGTGTGATTCATCAGCGTCAGGCCAGGCTGGCCTGGGCTTTTTCCGCCAACGCCTTGAAAGCAGCCTTGTCGTGCACGGCCAGATCAGCCAGGACCTTGCGATCAATTTCGATCTCGGCCCGCTTCAGTCCGTTGATAAAGCGGCTGTAGGACAAGCCATGCTCACGTGCCGCGGCGTTGATGCGCGTAATCCACAGGCTGCGGAAGTCGCGCTTGCGTTGACGACGGTCGCGATAGGCGTACTGACCGGCCTTGATGACGGCCTGCTTGGCCACCCGGTAAACCTTGCGCCGGGCGCCGTAGTAACCCTTGGCGCGATTGAGAACCTTGCGATGGCGGCGACGGGCCACCACTCCACGTTTGACTCTAGCCATTTCTGATCTCCTCGAACCTTAGAGTTTCGGCAACATCTGACGGACGGCTTTCTCGTCCGCCTTCG
>SLJA01000011.1 GCA_007135355.1 Wenzhouxiangella sp. | reverse complement strand
CGAAGCCAGAAGCGACCGTCGATTTCGGTTTGGGACATGCAGGGTAAGTGCCCACGATGCGTTATATCTCACAGAATATAGCGCTTGAACCGCGCCTGGATTGACTCCGGTCAAATTCAACTGCGGCCGCCTAGGTCTCCAGCTCCAACAACCCCGCCACCACCAGATCATCATCCATCCGCTCGCCACACCAGGCCGGAATACATGTTTCCGCGGAAACGTCGACCCCGGCGCGGCGGTCTAGCGTCATCAAGGCAAACGCGTTACCGCGAAAACGTGTTTCGGGCACGGATGGAATGCATCGCCCGCGCGGATCGAAAAACACCGGCTCGCCATCTGCGCCCATGCGGACATCGAAGCTTTCCTCATGCACGCGCGATGATGGTGCCAGCAAAGCGTCACCAGATTATCCAGCTTGGTTTCCCCATCGTCGGCCCAGTGCACGATGTGATGAGCATCCACATGCTTATGCGCCGTGCAGCCCGGAAACTGACAGCCGCCGTCGCGATGCTGCAAGGCCCGCCGAATCACCGGCGGAATCGACCGCGTCTTGCGCCCCACGCTCAAGATCTCAGCCCGGCCGTTCCCGTTTCGCCAAGCCTCCTCGTCCCGTAGATCGGCCTTCCATGGCCGACGGCCAAACCCCTCGGTCAGCAGCACACGCCGCGATGGTGTCCCATCCCTCCGGCGCGACAATCCGCAGTCGAGGTTGTTCACGGTTTCCACGTCGGCCGCGGAGGGCCGACCTACGCCCGAACCGTGGACACCTAAATCCGATACGCATAAGATAGCGTCGCCGTCAGCACCAGCCACAACAAGATCAGCAGCGGCAGCCCTACCCGAACAAAATCATTGAACTTGTAGCCGCCGGCGTTCATGACCAGCAGGTTGGTCTGGTAGGCCATGGGCGTGGCAAAGCTCAGGTTGGCGCCGAACAGTACGGCCAGCACAAAGGGCTCGGCCGGCAGCATCAGTTGCTGGGCCAGGCTGATGGCGATGGGTGTGCCGATCACGGCCGCGGCGTTGTTGGAGACCACGTTGGTCAGCGCGGCCATGGCCAGCATCAGTCCGCCGAGGATGACGAAACTGGGTACGCCGAAACTCACGGCAAGAAAGACCTGGGCCAGCCAGTCGGCGCCGCCGGTGCGCATCAGCGCCATGCCCAGCGCCAGCGAGGTCACGATGATCATGATGACCTGGATCGACAAAGCGCTCATGGCCTCTTTCCAGGTCAGGCAGCGCGTGGCAAGCAGGGCCAGAACGCCAAGCAGGGCGCTGATGGCGATCGGCAGCAGGCCGACGGCGGCCACGACGATGACGGTGGCCATGATGCCCAGCGCGATTGGCGCCTTGGAGGTTTTGGGCAGGTTGACGCTACCGTCGAGGACCAGAAAATCGGTGCCGTCCTTGAGCTGGTTGAGACGGTTTGGTGAGGACTGCACCAGCAGTACGTCGCCGGAGCGCAGCACGATGTTGTCCAGGTCGGTGGTGCGGGTCTGTTCCTCGCTGCTGTTGAAGCGGTGCAGGGCGAGCAGGCGCAGGCCAAAGCGCGACAGCAGCCGGGCCTGGCCGATGCGTACCCCAAGCAGGCGCGAGGTCGGGGTGATGGCGACTTCGGCGATTTGCTGATTGAGCGCCTCCAGCGGATGGCTGTCATCCACTTCGACATCGCCCGAGTAGAGCTTGCCGCCCAGCAGATGGGCAAACTCGCGCAAATTGTCTTGGGTATTGGTTGTGGTGATGCGGTCGCCGGCCTTGAGCTTGACGTCCGGCAAGGGGGTGACGAACACGCCGGGTCCGCGCTGGATTTTTTCGACCTTGAGCTCCCCGTCGCAGGCTTCGATGGCCTCCGACAGTTTCTTGCCGGTGGACGAGGAGGTCTTTTCCAACCGAATCTGGGCCGTGTAGAGGCGCTTGACCGAAGATTGCATCGGCACCTGGCGCTCCGGCAGCAGGCGCGGCGCAATCAACCACAGGTAGAGCAGGGCCACGGTGCCGGCGATGGCCGCCGGCACGATGAAGTCGAACATCTGGAACTGGGCCACGCCCATGTCGAAGGCCACTCCGACCACCAGCAGGTTGGTCGAGGTGCCGATGGTGGTGGCCATGCCGCCGATGATGCTGATCAGCCCAACCGGCAACAGCATGCTGGACGGCGAAGTGCCGGTACGCAGTGCGACCCCGATCAGGATCGGCAGCAGCATGACCACGATTGGCGTGTTGTTGATAAAGGCGCTCAAGACCGCGCAGATGATCAGGGTCAGCAGCATGGACAGCCCCGGCGAGCGCCGCCAGGAGGCGGCCAGCAAGCGTCCCACCGGCTCCAGCGCGCCGGAGCGGATCAAGCCCTGTCCCAGGATCATCAGTGCGGAGACGGCAATCAGCGCCTGGTGGCCGAAACCGAGAAAGAAGTCGACCGGACTCAAGCTGCGGCCGTCTGCGGCGACGAAGGGAAACAGCTCGAACCCTACCGCCAGCAGCACCAGGACCACGAGCGAGCTGGTTTCCAGCGGGATGCGATCGCGCGAAAACAGCACCAGCGCCAGTACGACCAGCAGCAGCACGGCCAGGGCATGAGGATCGGGCAGGGACAGGTTCATGGGCGCATTCTACGGGCAAAAGCGGCCAATCGTTTTTGCGCCGACTCGCCCGCTTTGCGCACCAAGGGGCTTTTCCGTCGGCAAGGCCGACGGGTACACTGCGCTTCCCGATAAGGCGCCGGGCATGGCATCGAATACATGAGCTTTGAAATCTTCGTGGTTCTGGTCGTGCTTGGCCTGGTGTTCCTGGCTTTTGTCCGCGAACGCTTTCCGCCGGATGTGACTGCCATGATCGGCGTGGCCGCCCTGTTGATCGCCGGCGTGCTCACCCCGGGCCAGGTACTGAATTCGTTCAGCAACCATGCACCGATCACCATCGCCGCCATGTTCATCCTGTCCGGTGCCTTGGAAAAGACCGGCACCATCGAGGTCATGGGCCGCACCGTGGCCCGACTCAGCGGCACGAGCTGGCTGCGCACCATGCTGGTGACCATGGTCGCGGTGATGGGCATGAGCGCGTTCATGAACAACACCCCGGTGGTGCTGATCATGATCCCTATCCTGCTGGCCGTTGCCCGGCAGAGCAGCATCCCCGGCAGTCGCCTGCTGATTCCGCTGTCCTATGCGTCCATCCTCGGTGGCACCTGCACACTGATCGGAACCTCGACCAACCTGCTGGTTGACGGTGTGGCTCAGGATATGGGGCTGGAGGCCTTTGGTATTTTTGAAATCACCGCGGCCGGATTGATCATGGCCGGTGTAGGCATCCTGTTTTTGCTGACTTTCGGACGCTGGCTGCTGCCGGCCCTGGACGATGATGGTGGTGAGCTGCGCCACGAAATCAGCGAGAAGCGCTTCGTCACCGAGCTGGTGGTGACGCCTGACTCGGATTATGACGGCCGGCGTCTGGCCGACACCCGGATCGGCCGACTCGACGCCATCCGCTTGCTCGGCATCGTGCGCCAGGGTTACGCCATGCGCGGGGAGTTGACTTCGGTTGTGGTCCGTCCAGGCGACCGTCTGTTGCTGGAAACCTCGCTGAACGAGTTGATGACCATTGCCCAACCCAGGGACCTGTGGACACGCGATCAGGAACCCGGCCTGGAGGGCGAAATTGATCCGATCCGCCTGGCCGACCGCGAATTGGCCGAAACCGTGATCAGCCCTGAGTCGCCGCTGGCCAACCAGACCGTTGCCGATCTGGGTTTGCGAAGCAAGGATGGTCTGGACATCATTGCCGTGCATCGCAAGCGCGGTATCAAGCTGCGTGAGTTCAGCAAGCTGCGCCTGATGGCCGGCGACACCGTGCTGCTGGCCGGTACGGCCCGCGCCCTGCAGCGCGCCTACCGCTCGCGCGAGTTTGCCAACCTGAGTCTGCCCGAGTATCAGGCCTACCGGCGCGACAAGGCATGGATCCCGGTGCTGGCTATGGTGCTGGTGATGGGCTTGGCGGCGCTGGAGATCATGCCCATCGTGATCCTGGCCATCATCGCCGCCGTGATCGTGGTGGCAACGGGTTGTTTGAGTTCCGAAGAGGCCTACAAGTCAGTGCAGTGGCCGCTGCTGGTGTTGATTTTTGCCATGCTTGCCATCGGCAGCGCCATGCAGTCCTCCGGCGCGGCCCAGCTGCTGGCCGACGGTCTGGCCGTGCTGGCCTCGCCGCTGGGGCCGATTGCCGTGCTGTCGCTGGTCTACTTGATCACCTCGATCATGACCGAGACCCTGAGCAACAACGCCGCCGTGATTCTGCTCACCCCGATCGCGGCCGGCCTGGCGCTGTCGCTGGGCCTGGATCCGCGGCCCTTCGTGGTCGCGGTGATGTTTGCCGGCAGTGCCAGCTTCGCCACCCCGATTGGCTATCAGACCAACACCCTGGTCTACCAGGCCGCCGGCTATCGCTTCACCGATTTCGTGCGCATCGGGCTGCCGATGAACATCCTGATGTGGGGCACGGCAACGATTGTGATCCCGATTTTCTGGCCTCTGGTGCCGGTGAATTGATCAACCTCGCTCCGGATGGCCGAGCTGTTCGGCCAGCGCGGCCTTGAGCGACTCCGCATCCTGGAACGGGCCCAGGCAGCGCGTGCCGGCACACAGGATAGCGGTGGGCGCTTCGGCAGCGACCAAGGTGGCCAGGTTTGACGGTAGTTCATCCTCCGAAGCCAGTGCGGGAATCCGGTAGCAGTGCAGCTCGGGTTGGGCGCGCGCCAGCGCGGCCATCGGCTCGAGCATTGGCGAACCGCCTCCGAGCAGCAGCTGCCAGCGTGGCCGTTCGGCTTCCAGGCCGGCGTGGATCAGGGTGGCGTGACCGGCCGGAGAGCGTTCGGCATCGCCGGCCGCGGCGGCCAGAGTCTGCTCGGCTACCTTGAGCAGACCGGCATCGCCGCACAGGTGGCCCAGGCGCAGCAGGCCGATCACGGCCAATCCGGCGCCGGAGGGTGTGGCGTCGTCGCTGAAGGCCAGCGGCCGGGTCAGCAGGGTCTCGTGGTCGGCCGGCGTGAAGTACATCGCGCCGGTTTCGGGATCGAAGAATTGTTGCCGGATGCGGCGGGCGATGCGCCGGGCCAGGTTGAACCAGCGCGGCTCGAAACGCCACTGCAGAAGTTCCAGGCAGGCCAGCAGCACGGCGGCGTGGTCTTCCAGGCTGGCATTCTGGGCGCTCCGGCCTTGACGCCAGACGGCGCGTGGTGGTTCCTGGCCGAACAGGTTGACCGCCACCGCGTCCAGGGCGCGCCCGGCCTGCTCCTGCCAGTCCTCGCGCTCCAGCAAGCGGCCGGCTTCGGCTAGGCTGGCGATGACCAGGCCGTTCCAACAGGCGATCAGCTTGTCGTCCAGCGCGGGTGCCGGGCGTTGGGCGCGGCGCGCCTGCAGGCGCGCGCTGGCCTGCTCCAGCAGCTGGGCGACGGCAGCGCGATCCCGGGTCTCATTGGTCAGCTCATCCAGGCCGCGGGCTGTGACCAGGTGCCAGGCGCGATTGCCACCACCCGCGTCGCCACCCGGATCGAAATTGGCCGGTCCGTCCAGGCCGAAGCGGGCGCAGAACAGATCGGCCAGATCCGGCGGCAGGGCCTCGCGCACCTGGGCCGGCGTCCACAGGTAGTAGCTGCCCTCCGCACCGTCGCTGTCGGCGTCCAGGCTGGCGGCGAAAGCGCCGTTGTCCAGGCCCATGGTCTCGTTCAGCCAACTGACGGTCTTCTCAACCACCTGGCGGAAGCGCGGCTGGCGCCAGCGCCGCGCCGCACGCGCATACAGGCCCAGCAGCAGGCCGTTGTCCGACAACATCTTTTCAAAGTGCGGGATTTCCCAGGCAACGTCGGTGGCGTAGCGGAAGAAGCCGCCGCCGAGCTGGTCGAACAGCCCGAAGCGCGCCATGGCATTCAGGGTGTCGGCCAGCATGCGCTCGCTGTCCTCGTCGGCGCCCCGGTCGAGGTCGAGCAGGGCTTCCAGCGCCATCAGCAGCGGTGCCTGCGGAAACTTCGGTGCGCCGCCGAAGCCTGCGTGCTCGCGATCGAAACTGGCCGCCAGCTGGCCGCGCAGGGCTTCGGCGGCCAACGCCGGGCTGCCGTCGCCGGATCTGGGTTGGGCAATCGCCTGCAGGGCTTCCTGCACCTGGAGGTTCTGGGCTCGAAGTTCCTCGCGCCGTGTGGTCCAGACCTGCTGAATGCGTTCCAGCAATTCCGGAAAGCTGATCAGGCCGTGCCGCCGCTCGGGCGGAAAATAGGTGCCGGCGAAAAACGGCGCCTGGCTGTCGGGGTCGAGAAACACGGTCAGCGGCCAGCCGCCGCCCTTGCCGGTCAGTAGCTGATGGGCGAGCTGGTAGATGCGGTCCAGGTCGGGCCGTTCCTCACGGTCGACCTTGATGTTGACAAAGTGCGCGTTCATCAGCTCGGCGATCGCCTCGTCCTCGAAGCTCTCGTGGGCCATGACATGGCACCAGTGACAGGCGCTGTAGCCGATCGACAGCAGGAT
>SLJA01000199.1 GCA_007135355.1 Wenzhouxiangella sp. | reverse complement strand
ACCGCCAGGAAGATCGCCCAGATCGGCACGTGGGCCGGCGGAAAGCCAGGCATCAGGGTGGCCGCCAGGGCGCCGATGCCGTAGCCGATCCCTAAGCCGATCAGCCCGCCGAGCAGGCTCAGGACCACGGCCTCGATCAGAAACTGCAGCAGGATGTCGCTGCGGGTGGCACCTAGTGCCTTGAGGATGCCGATTTCTCGGGTGCGCTCGGTGACCGAGACCAGCATGATGTTCATGATCCCGATGCCGCCGACCAGCAGGGAAATCCCGACAATGCCACCGGCCACGGCGGTGACCGTGGCGACGATGTTGTTGAAACCGTCGGTGAGCTGCTGGGCGGTCTGCACCCGGAAGTCATCGCGCTGGCCGGGGCCGATGTCGCGCTGCTGGCGCAAGACCCGGCGGATGCGTTCGCTGACCTCGTCGATGCGTTCGGCGTCAACCACGCGCAACTGGATATCGATATTGATGCGCCGATGGGGCCCGATCATGCGCTGCATGGTGTTGAACGGCAGCAACACCTGATTGTCCTGGGAAATGCCGAAAAACTCACCGCGTGGCTCCAGCACGCCGATGATCCGGCACCACTCGTCGCCGAGCTGGATGAACTCGCCCAGGCCGCTCCCCGGTAGCTCCAGCCGCTCGGCGACTTCCGTGCCGATCAGGCAGACAAAGCGCCGCCGGTCTTCGTCGGCGCGATTGAAGAAACGCCCTTCCTGCAGCATGACTCCGGACACATCGATATAGGCATGGCCGACGCCCTGCAGGGTGGTGAAGTGCTCGCGACCACGGTAGCTGACGCGGTTCGAGCGCCCGTCGGTGTTGAACAGGATGGGCGTGACGTGCGAGATGCCGGGGACCCGGTGCTGGACGGCGCGCAGATCGTCCATGCCCAGAGTCGCGAAACGTCCGATCATGGCGTCGGCAAAGTTCTGATGCGAACTGATGCTCAGCGTATCGGCGCCCAAACCCTCGAACTCCGCGTTGACCGTGTGCGACAAGCCCTGGATGATCGAGATCACGGCAATGATCGCCGCCACGCTGATGATGATGCCCAGCGTGGTCAGAAAAGAGCGCAGACCGTTGGCCCGGATGGCCTCAAACGCCGAGCGCAGGCTGTCGAGCAGGATGGCGATCATGGCTTGGGATTGCGCCGGTCGTATTCGACCAGTCCGTCGCGCAGCCGGATGATGCGATGACAATGCTCGGCAATCTCGGGCTCGTGGGTGACGATGATGATGGTCTGGCCAGCCTGGTGCAGTTCATCAAACAGGGCCATGATTTCGATCGTGGTGCTGGAATCCAGATTGCCGGTGGGTTCATCGGCCAGCAAGATCGAGGGCTCGCCGACCAGCGCGCGGGCCACGGCAACGCGCTGGCGCTGGCCGCCCGAGAGTTGGTTGGGCAGATGGTCCATGCGTGTGGCCAGGCCCACTCGCTCCAGTGCTCGGGTCGCCAATCGTCGGCGCTCGGCCATGGGAAGACGGCGGTAGACCAGCGGCTGCATGACATTGTGCAAGGCATCCGCGCGCGGCAACAGGTTGAAGCTCTGGAAGATAAAGCCGATGTCGCGATTGCGCACTTGCGCCAGTTCGTTGTCATTCATTTGGGCGACATCGCGGCCGTTGAGCAGGTAATTCCCTTCGCTGGGTCGATCCAGACAGCCGAGGATGTTCATCAGGGTGGACTTGCCCGAGCCGGAGGCGCCGATCACGGCCAGATATTCGTTCCGGCCGATATCCAGGTCGATACCGGCCAGCGCATTGATGGTCTGGTCACCCATCACATAGCGACGCCGGATATTGCGCAGCGCAATGACCGGTGTTTCCAGCGCGGGCGCCTGCAGCATGTCAACCCGCCTCGCGCGCTTCGGTTTCCGAGCCAGCCGTGTTGAGTCTGTCGCCGTCGCGCAGGGTACGCAGGACCCGAAACGGACCGGTTACGACGCGCTCACCCAGCTCCAGGCCTTCCAGAATCTCGATATGGCTGTCGGACGACAACCCGGTGCGGACGTCGCGACGACGGGCCACGCCGTTGTCGTCGATAAACACGTGGGTCTTTTGTTCGCCTGTGTCGACGTCCTCGTCGAACTGCACGGCCTGGATGGGCAGCGCTAGCGCGTCATCGCTGGACTCGGTGAAGATCTCGGCGCGCGCGCTCATGCCGGAGCGCACGGCGACTTGATCGGCATCGTGCAGCCGTACCTCGACCTCGAAGCTCAAGTTTTGCTGGCCCATGGCGCGGCGCGCGGTGGTGGCGATGCGCTCCACTACGCCGGCCAGCGGCGTGTCGGGGAAGGCGGCGGCGAAAATGTCGGCATCCTGGCCTAGCCCGACGGATGCGATGTCGGCTTCATCGACCTGCAGCCGAGCCAGCATCGAGGAGGTGTCGGCGATGATAGCGATGGTTGACCCTTGGATATTGGTGGTCCCGGCGATGACGGATTCGCCGGGTTTGACGTCGAGCTGGATGATGATGCCGTCGATCGGTGTGCGGATATTGCTGCGATCGAAGTTGTCACGCGCCTGGACCAGCGCGGCGCGCGCCTGGCTCAGGGCTTCTTGCCGCGACAGCAGATCCTTGCGCGCCATCAGCAGCTCATTTTCCGCGGTTTCCTGGGAATCGGAGTCCACCAGCTGGCGCGCGTGCAGCTCGCGCGTTCGGTTCACGCGGCGCTCCAGATTTTCAACCAGCAGACGCTGACGCTCGATGGCGAGCTCCTGCATGCGCACATTGGCCTGCTGCTGGTCGACCTGGGCCTGGACCTGATCGGGCTCCAGGCTGACGATCACATCGCCCGCCGTGACCTCGTCGCCTTGCTCGAACCAGACCTGGGCCACCCGGCCGAACAGTTCGGAGCTGAGCTGGACCTGATCGCGGAAGATCAGCTGACCGGATGCCAGCACTGCGCTGCGCACGGTCTCGGTCTGAACGGGCGCGATTTCCACCAGCTTGGCGCTGTCCGAGCCGCCGACGCGGGAAAACACCACCGCCAGCACCAGCACGGTGCCAATGGCTAGAAAAACCAGCAGTTTGCGATTCATATCAGGAAATCACCAGCGCCCAGATGCCGAAGATCAGGACATAGGGGGCGGCGGCGATGAGAATGGCCTTGAGCGCCGAAGCACCGGTCCAGCGCATGATGCCGAGCGCCAACAGGCCGATGATCCAGAAGCTGATCACATCGATGGCGCCGCCCCAGGCCGCCCACGATGAGCCCGGTTCGGCGCGAATGACCAGCGACTGCAGGCTCAATGGCTGCAGCTCTTCCTGAGTAATCCGTCGATCAGTCGCCAGGGCCATGATTCCGAAACTGGCCAGGGACTGAAAGATCATCGGAAACGCCGACCACACCGACAGCGCAAACCACTGGCCGAAGCGCAGGTCAGGGTTGCCGACGATCTTGTTGACCAGATGCAGATAGATCGCCTGGATCAGGTGGATCAGCGGGATGATAAACAGAACCCCGACCACGGCGGTGATCAGCATCGTTCGGGGCTGCATCCACTGGCGGATGCCGGGTTCCATGTCCGGATCGCCCCCGCCGGCCATCATCGCGGCAATCGTTTGATCGACAAACCAATCGTGATCCACCCACAGCGTGAAGAACACTTGGCTGACAATGGCCAGCAGCATGACGATGATCAGCGGCACCCACAGCCAGCTGACCCGATCCCTGACCTCGTCCAGCGCCTTCGAAGGCGCGGCGATGATATCGATCAGGGCGTTGCCAATGCCGTATGATTTGCTCATGAGTTCAATCTCCTCTGCGCCATCGCCAGATTAAATTCTCGCGGCAAGCCCTCCCCAGTGCCAAAGGTCATGCCACAGTTGATTGCGCATAAGGCCTGAGCGCCGCTTCTCTATTCAGCTCAAAGGGAAATTCTTGTGTCCAACGCTTCGCTCGAAGCCGTCCTGATCCTGATCCTGATTCTGGTCAACGGCTTTTTCGCCATGTCCGAAATGGCGCTGGTGGCCGCACGCAAGGGGCGACTTGAAAGCCTGCGGGATAAAGGTGGCCGAGGGGCTCGCCTGGCTGTGCTGCTGAAGAGAAAAATGGACAAGTTCCTGTCCACCGCTCAGATCGGGATCACCATGGTGGCCATTCTGACCGGGGCCGTCAGTGGCGCAACGCTTGCCGGCAGGGTGCAGAACTTCCTCGCCCAGTCTCCAAGCCTGGAACCCTACAGCGCGCCGCTGGGCCTGCTGCTGGTGGTGGTGCCGATCACCTATCTCACCCTGATCCTCGGTGAGTTGGTGCCCAAGAAGCTGGCCGTGAGCTATCCGGAAAAGATGTCCGGCCTCACGGCGCCCGTGATGTATCTGGTGATGCGTCTGGGCATGCCCGCAGTGTACCTCTTGACCGCCTCGACCCGGGCCGTTTTCCGCATCCTGCGCATTACGCCGCCGACCGAGCCCCAGGTGACCGAAGATGACATCCGGAGCCTGATCCGGGAAGCCGTGGTCTACGGGGAAGTGGAGCATACCGAGCGGGACCTGCTGGAACGGGTGTTTCACCTGGACGACCTTCAGGTTTCAGCGCTGATGACGCGCCGCTCGGAGATCGTCTGGCTCGATCCCGATGACTCCCAAGAGGCCAACCTGGAAAAGGTGCTGGCCCACCCGCATGCCCGTTTTCCCGTCGCCCGCAGCGAGCCGTTCGAGGTGCTCGGTGTGATTGAGGCCAAGGCCTATCTGGGTGCTCACCTCGCAGGCGGGGAGACCGATCTGCATGCGTTCCTGCAAGAAGTGAAATCTGTACCCGCAACCATGCGTGTGCTGCGTCTGCTGGAGCTTTTCCGCAAGCAGGGGCAGATGCATTTCGTCCTGGTGGTGGATGAATACAACGCACCCTGCGGCATCGTGACCTTCAACGATATTCTCGAGGCCATGGTCGGTTTCATTCCCACCGTCCAGGCCGAACCGGAGCCCGCCGCGGTGCGCCGAGAGGATGGGTCCTGGCTACTGGACGGGTTCATGCCGCTCGACGAGGTGCAAAGCCTGCTCGGCATCAAGCGTCCGATGCGTAAGGAGGGGCAGACCTTCGACAACCTGGCGGGTTTTGTCCTTGATCACAGCGACCGGCAGCCCATGATGGGCAAGCATTTCGACTGGGAGGGCCACCGCTTTGAAATCGTGGACATGGATGGCAAGCGTATTGACAGGCTGCTGGTGGTGCCGCTGGCCAAACAATCCTGAGCCAGTGCATCGTGCCCCTGCGAGAGCATGCCAAACTACCCGGTCCATTTGTCTTCGGGGTTCACTAATGCCGAAAAACTGGAAGGCGGTAGCCTTTGTATGGGTGCTGATGCTGACCTCGGCGTTTGCCGCAGCATCGGACTCCGATCCCGAGCGGACCAGCGCCGTCCCCCCGCTGCCGCCCTGTGCCGGCCCTGCGCCGACCACAACAGAGCCGGCCCGCACACGCTGGCCCGCGGCACCGCTGAGCGAGGCCGACATTGCCGCGGCGGTGGCCGATATGACGCTGGTGGAGAAGGTCGGCCAGATGATCCAGGCCGATGTCTCTACCGCAACACCTGAAGAGGTCGGGACGTATGGTCTCGGCTCCATCGTCAAAACTGTGCCGGAGGGTGACCTGGGTACCACCGAGGCCTGGCGCAATCTTTTCGACGCCTACCAGCATGAGGCGCTGCAAACCCGCACCGGCATTCCGGTTGTCTTCAGTATCGACGCCGTGCACGGCCATGCCTACTTCGACGGCAACTCGGTGATCCTGCCGCACAACATCGGCATCGGCGCGACCCGCAACCCGGAACTCGCCCGCCGCCTGGCCGAAGTCACAGCGCGCGAACTCTCCGCCACCGGCATCCGCTGGACTCTGGCCCCTTCGATCGCGGTGGCCAGGAACATTCGCTGGGGCCGGACCTACGAATCCTTTGGTGAGACGGTCGAGCTGCAGCGCCTGTTCGCCGCGCCGTTGATCGATGGTTTTCAGGGCACGGACCTCACGCACCCGGCCTCGGTGGGCGCGACCGCCAAGCATTTCATCGCCGATGGCGCGACCGAGGACGGGATCGATCGCGGTGACGCCATCATTTCCGATGAAGAACTGCGCACGCTGCACATGCCCGGCTTTATAGATGCGATCGACCGTGGCACGGTATCCATCATGGCCTCGTTCAGCTCGGTCAACGGCGAGCCGGTGCACGGCTCGCGCGCCTTGCTGACCGATCTGTTGAAGGACGAACTGGGCTTTGACGGCGTGGTCATCACCGACTGGGAAGGCGTGGCCATGAGTGGGCTGACGCTGGAGCAGGCGCTGGACGCCGGCATCGATATGTTCATGCTGGTCCAGTCCTGGCGCGAGGGTCTGCCGGAAATCGCGCAGCTGGTCGAAGACGGCAAGGTACCGATGTCGCGCATCGACGACGCGGTCACCCGGATTCTCAGGATGAAGCTCCGGCTGGGCCTGTTCGAGCAGCCGCTGAGTTCTGCCGTGTGCACCGACACCATGGGTTCACAGGTGCATCGCGACATTGCCCGCCAGGCCGTGCGCGAGTCGCTGGTGTT
>SLJA01000086.1 GCA_007135355.1 Wenzhouxiangella sp. | reverse complement strand
GGTTAATAATTGAGCCACCAGAATCCGGCGTTCAGCGCCCAGGCAAAAGTCACCCAGGCAAGGTAGGGCACCATCAGCCAGAAGGCCAAGGGGGAAACCGGCCGGAAATGCAGCATGCAGATCAGGATGGCGCCCCACATCAGGGTGATCTCGATCAGCGCTAGCCCCGGCGCCTGGAGGCCAAAAAAGATCAAGGTCCACAGGGTGTTGAGCACCAGCTGGATAAACCACCAGGCCATGGCGCGAGAGCGCAGCCCGACGCGCCGCCAGACCAGGGTGGCGGCCACGGCCATGAAGACATAAAGCACCGTCCAGGCTGGCCCGAATAGCCAGTTGGGCGGCGTAAAAAAGGGCCGATTCAAGCTGTCGTACCACTCGCCTGGACCAAACAAAATGCCGGGGGTCGATGCGCCGAAGCTCAAGATCAGAAACCCGAGCAAGCCCAGAGCAGTGATTAGTCGACTGGGTGGGTTGTGCATGCGATCGATTCTGGTAGGTTCCAGCCTGCAGTATGGACCAATCTTTTGCATGGGCCTGTTCTAATGTTGCTGGAATCAACAGGTCAAGCAGTAGTGTCGGCCCGCTTGTGCTTCGTTATTCCTCGCCTGGTAAGCCAGCAACCTTCGACCGGCCGCGGCCCGAAAGCTGTATTGCAGACCTCCAATCGATGGCAACTCCGGCAGCGCAGCCAGCATGGGCTGGCTGGCGCCGGATCGATCTCGAAATCCAGCACCCGCGCGCCAGGGCGGGTGTCAGTAGTTCGAAACGCTTCATCACCAGCCTCCCCCGCGAACCGGACTCTGGCCCTGGTTGGCGCCGAACTGGGCGCTCATCTGGGCCATTATGTCCCAGGCCTGCAGACCGCCACGGTACCAGTAGACCTGAGAGTAGCCGGCATTGATCGCGCGCAGCGCGGCGTTGTAGCTCATCCAGCAGTTGATGCTGGAGCAGTAGAACACCATGGGCACGTCCTTTCGGCCTCCGGTCAGTCTCTCGAGTTGGCTCTGGAACTGGCGCTGGGTGCGATCGCTGAACGAACCACCGGCCGAGGCAGCCACAGCATCGATCGCGTTGGGCAAGCGCTGTTGACCGCCGAGTACATCAAATACCATGGCGCCGCCTTGAGGGTTGTTCAGCAACTGCAGCAACTCCGGCGTGGTGATCAGCTGGCCTCCCGGAATACTGCTCGGCGTGGGTCCGCCCAGATCGCCATTCCTGAGGCTGGTCTGGGCCGGCACTCCCAAGTCCTGGCGCTCCATCTGCATCAACTGCTCCAGCGGATTTTGCGGGGCCGACCACTGCCCCTGATGCCCCGGTTGCTGCCCGCCAAACTGCTGCTGCTGCCACTGATCCTGCTGGGGTCGCTGCTGGGGCCACTGGCCCTGCGGTGGTTGTTGCTGAGGCCACTGGCCCTGTTGCTGCTGGGGTTGTTGCTGCCGTTGCGACTGCTGCTGCCCGAAGCTGTCCTGTCCGAGCGCCAGGGGGGCGGCAAACAGGCCGGCAAACAAAATGGAAGAAAGTCGAATCATCGTGCTCATGGTCAGGTCCTCATGGGTGAATTGGGTTTCGCATAGAGACGCGCAGCAGCGATGCATGCCGGCTCATCCAATTGGATCTCCCGCTTCGCCCTCGGCCGGCATCGGCTGAATGAGCCGGTTGGCGGCGGTTTGGCGCGTATGTCAGTGCAGCCAAACTTCAAGGAAAGCCCCATGAACCATCCCGTCAACCGCCTCATCGCAAGCGCTCTGGTATGCCTGATTGCTGCCTGCAACCATCAGCAGAATGCCGAAGCCGGGCTTGCCCAAGCGGCCTGGCCTGCGTCGCCGGTCACGTCGCCGACGCCGCATTCGACTGGCCGGAGCGGCCCGCCGGAAGCCCTGCCGGTGGGCCCATTGCCTCCCGGTGCCCTGCACGTTCGCCGTTCAACCCTCATTGATCGCGTCGGTTTCCAACAGCCGGTGGAGGCCATGCACATGCTGGTGCCGGTTGGCTGGCAGGACAAGGGAGAGATACGTTGGCCGAATACCGAGTGCATTCCAATGGGCATCCGACTCCATTGGGAAGCCCGCTCGCCGGATGGTCGCGAACGCATGCTGATGATGCCTAACGAGTCCTGGGCGAGCTTTCGCGGTAACGTGCCGCTACCGGAATCCAGTGGCTGTCCCAACCGCAACTTCACAAGCCTGCAGCAGTTCTTCCAGGCCTATATCGCTCACCATCGGCCCGGTGCCCGAATCCTGGATTTTCGCCCGGATAACGAGGCTACGGCTGCGGCCCAGCGCATGATCCAGCAGCCGGCGACCGAACCCCACATGCGGATTCAAACAAACGCGGAAGCCGGCCAGGTACTGATTGGATATGTTGAAAACGGCGTTGAATATCGAGAAGTGTTGTCGACCATCGCCATGTTCGAGCATGCCCACGTTTCGCAACAAGATCCTTTCTCGGGCCAGCGTTTTGAGGTTTCATCTGTAAGCGGCACTACCGTTCCCGTTCTCAGCTACCGCGCGCCGGCGGGTGACCTGGATTTCGACAAAGCCGAGGCGCTCTGGCAGGGCGTTGTTATCAACCCGCAATACCTGCAGCTGACCCAGCGCCACTTCGAGCAAGCCTATGCCATTCAGGCACGGCACCAGGCCGAGATGAACCGGATCACCATCCAGGGCATGAAAGATCGCCATGCAATCAACATGGATACGATCAACTACGTCGGCTCGCTCAACAGCCAGAGCTTCGACAATCGCATGGCCAGCCAGGAGCGCGGCGCTCAGCAGTTTTCCCAGACCATGCGCGAGGTGCAGACCTGGGTCGACCCGCATTCCAGCCAGCCGATCGAGTTGCCCATGCATTACGACCACGCCTGGCGCATGAATGACGGGACGTTCATTCTCACCAACAACCAGGACTTCGACCCCTGGCGCGACCTGCAGGCCAGTGGCCAGCGCATGCAGCGACCCAGATAAAGCCTTTCGCTCTGATCCGCCGCTGGGTGGTCCACAGAAGATACCGCGGAGCACCTTTGTTGCGAGATGCGAGGATGACGACGGCACAGATGTCTTTCCCGGGTCCGAGTGACGTTCGGATGGTCGCGCTGATGCTCATGGTCCCATGCTTGTTCTTATGGTCAGACCGCGCGCAGGGCGAGCCTGATCGCGGTGATTTCTACGAGGTCGGCGTGCGTGCCGGCCCAGGCGTGGTGCGGCCGTGGTTGGTGCCGACCCGGTCGGGCTTCCTCGCCGGTTGGAACGCAGACGGGCAGGTGGTGTTGCGCGCGCTTGATGAAGACGGCCGGCCACGCGCGCCGGAGACGGTGCTTGGGTTGCCGTTTATTGCCGGTCTCGTTCCACTGCAGGACGGCGCACTGGTGATCGGGTCGGACCGCTTGATGGCGGTCGACAAGCTCGGCCGACAACTCGCGCCGGAGCGCCTGTTCGAGCGCCCACTGATCGGCATCCATCATGGCTTCGCGCATGGGCCGGCCGGGCTTCTGATGATCGCGCTTGCGGCGGATTCTGGGCGCATGGGTGCGATTGTGCTCTGGCGCGAGGCAGAAGGCGCTCAGACCACGCGGCTTGCCGCACGGGGGTTTGCCCTTCTCGAATGAGCGGCGGTGTGTCCGGGCAAGCGGATGGCGCTGCCAGGGCGTATTTATTTTCCTGTATGCCGGTTGAGCCGTTTTCGAGGCTGGTGGCGCGTAGATAAGCGAGCAAGCTTCAATCCCGTTTTTTTCGATAGGAGTTCATCATGACAATTCAACTTCACCTCGTCAGCTTCCGAGCCCTCGCCTGGGGGGTAGTCGCACTCGGTTTTCTGGGCAGCAGCGCTATGGCGCAGCATGGATTTGGCCAGTCCGGTTGGCAACAAGGGCAGCCTGCACAGCAATCGCAGACCTGGGGCGGACAACAGGGACACCAGGGTCAGCACCAGCAGTGGGGTGGTCAGCAGCCGGGCAATCAGCAGGACTGGGGTCAGCCGCAGGGTCAGTGGGGTCAGTCACCTGGCCAGCAGCCTGATCCCTGGGGGCAGCAGCCGCATGGTGGCTGGGGCCAGCCGCCGCAGGGCCAGAGCTTGAGCGGCATCGCGCCTCCTCAGTACATGGACCATCGCCATAGCCAGGCCGGACACGTGTTCTACACCCGCATGCCGGGACTCGGGGCGCGGATGCAGATAGGCCGACTGCGCGACCATGTGCGCGGCTACTTCGATAGTGACATCCAGATCATGGCCGAACAATCCGATCCAACGGACCAACATGCCCAGATCGGATTCAGCGCATTTAAGAACGGCGTCATGGTGATGGGCATGCTGGTTGTTTCACCGGGCGCTCCTGGTGAAATGGCAGGTGCTCTGGTGCTCGACGAGGTCGACCGTTTTCAAGCCTCCTTGCCGATGATGATTCAGGCTTTGCAGGACGGATAAGTGCTCGTCCCGCCATGTTGCGATCGGCTCCCAGGCAGCCTTGAGCGCGCCGTCGGCGCCTAAGGCGACCAGGCGTGCTTTGGCGACACTGCGCCGGTGTTCCCTGCCGGGATTGACATTATCCACCGTCGCCCAGCGCCAGAGGCATCAACCCTGCCCAGCCTGGCGTAAACGCACGCTGACCCAAACCAAGTCGCCCGGCAGAGAGACCCTTGCGCTCTGGCGTCGCGCGTCTCTCCTTCGGTGAAGGCGGCCGCGCTCATCAAGGATGGCCAGCAGCAACTGTTTGTGCCACAGGCCGTGCACATGCTCGATCTCGAAGCTGCGAACCTCGCGGCGTTTTAGGCCCACTAGCAGCTGAACCGGCTGCCGTGGAGGCTCCTAATCTTCTGATCCAAACACGAAAAAAGCCAACTGATTGGCTGGCTTTTTGGCTTTGAAACCTGGTGGGCGATGCTGGGTTCGAACCAGCGACCCCTGCCGTGTGAAGGCAACGGATGATGACTTCTGCCTGGGCGGTCGGGCGTACTGGGACAGGATGTGACCGCTGCCGACGGTGTGGCCGTAGACCCGCCGGCCATGGCCGTCGTACTCGTAGCCGATCTCCAGGCCCGGTACGCTTCGCAGGCGGTTGCCGAGGTCGAAGCTGTAGCTCTGCACCGACCCACTCGGGCCTTTGCCGGCCAGGTTGCCCTGTACATCCCAGGTCAGGTTCGCCACCACGGCCCCGCCCACGGTGTTGAGCACCTGGCTTAAGCGCCGGGTCGTTGAGTCGTAGACGTAGGTATGGTTGCGGGCCTGGCTGCCGCCGGTGACGTTGACGGCGAGCAGGTTGTCAAGTACGTCGTAGCTGTAGGTAGCGGTATTGAACACCGCGCTGGGCGAGGTGGTTTGCGTGAGGCGGTCCAGGCCGTCGTAGCTCATGGCGCGGGTCTGCTTGCCGCCGGAGGTGTGGTCGGTGATGGCGGTCACGTTGCCGTTGCCGTCATAGGCGTACTGCAGGTCCAGGCGCCGGTTGGCCAGGGTGCAGCTGCCGGTGGTGGTGCAGTCGGTGCTTCGTTGCGGCAGGCCGCGGGCATTCTGGGCCAGGGTGTGGACGATGCCGTTGCCGTAGGTGAACTGCTTGATGGCACCGTTGGGGTGGTAGCTCACCGAGGTAGCGTAAGTCCCCGCCTGGGTCGGCTGGCCGAGCGCGTTGGGGCTGTAGCCCACCGACAGGCCCGAGGGGTAGCTCAGCGTCGCAAGATGGGCGTTGCCGTTGTAGCCGTAGCCGATGGTCCAGGCGGCGGCCGTTCCCCGCCGGACGCTCTCGCTGGTCAGCAGCCGGCGCCGGTTGTAGCTGTAGGTGTTGGTGACCAGCGCACCACCGGCGGTGTTGTGGGTGGTGATGGTGGCGGGCAGCGTCGTCTCGCTTCATAGGTCTGACAGCTGCTTCACTACGCGTCGTACTTCCTCACGAAGTCTCTCCTCATCAAGGTAGAAGTTCGGATTCCCAGCAAGAAGCTCTGGATCTTTAGTGAAGGAGTCCACATCCCCGAAAAGGCCGTCTAGCAGCTCGAACAGCGGTTCGTCGAGCCGCTGTTGCTCTGTTTTGAAGCGGTCGAGATACATCGACTGAAATCTCTCGGCGGTAAGTTCACCGCTGAGATATCTCTCCAGAAGCAACCGATAATCTTGGGTTGGCGTACTCATGGGCCACCTCCGAGCCTGCCAGTCGTCAACACATGTTCAAGTTGCTGCGGGCTTAGCCTCCAGCCCGAAAGGAAATTGCCGGACGAATCACGAATGACATTGAGTCCCGTACTCGGATCAAGGTGATGAGTAACTGGATTACCACGAAATGTCCCTTCAATGGCACGAGTGCCTGGCGCACTGACATGCGAGTTGATTGCGGAGCTGAATTGGGCAAGTGTTCGATTGTTTGCATTGCCACTGACACCGAAATCCTTTGCATGCTTGAACGCATGTTGAAGCTGAGAGCGAGCGAAGCCGATTCCCTCGACTTTTCCCGTTGTGACCCTCGCACTCTGAACCGCAGCCCGAATACCCCGGAACACCAGTCCAGCAGCAGCGCTGACAGGGATCAGGGTGATTGCATCTTCAAATGCCGCACTTGCGAAGCCATCACCTTCGCCATCGTAGCC
>SLJA01000325.1 GCA_007135355.1 Wenzhouxiangella sp. | reverse complement strand
CGGCCCAGGCGGACCAGGTCGATCAGCCCGGTCGGGGTGGCGGTGGGCAGGCCGAAAAACGGTGCAAACAGGCTGCGTCGCGGGCCGAAGTCCTGGTCCGGGGCGTACCACAACACACCACCCGCACGCAGATGACGGACCATGGCGCGCACATCGTCGCGCGCGATCATGGCCTCGGCATAGCGACCGCGACCCGCATTCTGAAAGTTTTCCAGCACCGCATGGCGCAGCGGCCGGTAGATGGCACGCGCCTGGACTTGCTCGCCGACCAGGCGAGCGCCAAGCTCCATGCAGGTGGCGTGGGCGGTCAGCATCAGCACCCCCCGCCCATCGGTCTGGGCGGCGCGCAGATGGTCCAGCCCCTTGAGCTCACCGAAACGGGAATCAAGGCGACCGGGGCGACACCAGACCACGGCGGTTTCGGCCAGGCCGTCGATAAGCTGGCGGCAGTGCGCCCGACGCAGCGCCCAGCGTTGTTGGTCCGATAGCTCGGGAAAACACAAGGCCAGGTTGCGGTCGACCACGCGCATGCGTCGGCCCATGAGCCGCCGCAGCACCGGCGCCAAGGGCCGCAGCAGGGCCCTCGACACGCCCAGCGGCAGTCGACCCAACGCTCGCACCGGCAGCAACGCGACCTTCAGCAGCACATCCAGCAACGCATTCATGCCGCCATTATCTCGCCATTGCCGGCGTCGCAGTCCGGAGCTGGGCTGCTGCAGCTAAACTCAGCGACACCATGTTTTCGATTTATCGCCTGCTGACCCTGTTGCTGACGCCACTGGCGCTGCTATGGTTGCAACGCGGCACGACCCGTGCCGGCGAACAGGGGCGCTGGCGCGAGCGGCTGGGCCGCGTGCCGGAGGGCGGCGCGGGCCGCATCTGGCTGCACGCGGCTTCGGTCGGCGAGATCAATGCGGCGACAGGACTCATCCGCGCTCTGCTGGCGCGCGGCGAGGCGATACTGGTCAGCACCATGACCGCCACCGGCGCCGCGCGCTGCCGCGAACTGTTCGGCGGGCAAGTCGAACATCGCTACCTGCCGCTGGATAGCCCGCTGGCGGTGCGGGCATGGCTGAAACAAATCAAGCCGCGGATCGGTTTGATCGTGGAGACCGAGATCTGGCCCGAACTTTACGCCCGCTGCAAAAGCCGGAACATTCCGCTGCTGCTCATCAACGCCAGGATCAGCCCGGCGGCTCAGCACCGCTACCAGCGCTTTCGCCCCCTGGTTGCTGATGCGCTGGCGGCGGTGACGCAGGCGGTCTGCCAGACCAGCGCCGACGCCGAGCGCCTGGTTCGGCTGGGTTTGCCCGAAGCGCGCGCTCGCATCAGCGGCAATCTCAAGTTCGATTTCCAGCCCCCTCCCGGTCTGGACGAACAGGCGCGGGCACTGCGCCGGGCCTGGGGACCGCGCCCGGTCTGGATCGCCGGCAGCACCCGTTCAGGCGAAGAATCGGTCTTGATCGAGGCCCATTGCAGACTGCGGCACAGCCAGCCCCACGCGCTGCTGGTGCTGGCGCCGAGGCATCTGCAGCGCCTGGAGGCGGTCAGCCGGCTGCTGTCTGCCAGTGAACTGACATGGACCCGGATCGGCGAACCGGTGCAGCCGGCGACAGCGGTCGTGCTGATCGATCGATTAGGCGTGCTGCTGGAGCATTATGCCGCCGCCGATGCGGCTTTCGTCGGCGGCAGCCTGGTCCCGATTGGTGGGCACAACCTGATTGAACCGGCCGCTCTGGGCAAGCCGGTACTGGCCGGGCCTCACCTGGAGCAGCAAGCCGACACCGCCCGCATCCTGGCCGGCGGCGATGGACTGCTCGTAGTGCGCGATGCGGAGGAACTGGCGGGCGCGCTGTCGGACCTGCTCGGTGATCAGAGTCTGCGCCAGCGCCGCGGCGCGGCGGCACTAGCCGCGGTCGAGTCCGGGCGCGGCAGCCTGCAGCGTACCCTGACCGCGCTGGAGCCGTGGCTGGGAGCCGGGGCCGGTACAACCCCGGCCCGGGTAGTGCCCGATTAGCGCAGCAGCTGGTTGACGGCCACCAGGTCCTGCTCGTTGAGCAAGCCGGCCGCCTGACGCAACCGCAAACCGTTGAGGATGAACTGGTGCCGGGCGTTGGAATAATCGCGCTCGGCCTGGAAGAAGCGTTGCTCTGAAATCAGCACATCGACGATGGTGCGGGTGCCAACCTCAAAACCGGCATTGGTCGCTTCCAGGGCGCTTTCGGCCGAGACCAGGGCCTGGCGACGCGCCTCGACTTCACGGATGCCGGCCATCACCGCGCGATAAGCGGTTTCGGTCTGGCGGATCACCGTGCGCTCGACCTGGTCGAGCACTTCATCGGCCAGCCGCAGGGCCTCACCGGCCTGGCGCCGACGCGACTCGGTGGCAAAGCCCTCAAAAATGGGCACACTCAGCGTCACGCCGAGTTGCCAGCCTTCGGTGCGGAAGGTGGTGGTCCCGATCGGCGCCTGGGTCTGCGGGTCGCGGGCCACGAACTCGTTGTTCTGGTTGCGGCTGTAGGAGCCGGTCAGGCCCAGTGAGGGCAGATGGCCGGCCCGTGCGATGCGCAGGTCGGCGTCGGCGGCGTCCAGCTCATGGCGCTGGCGACGCACCAGCGGGTTGGACTCCAGCGCGGCCCGCACCCACTCGGCGGAGTTGACCGGATCGGGCGGAGACAGCGGCACATCCTCGATCAGGCGGGAGAAATTCTCGAAGCGGGTGCCGGTAGTCTCGCGCAACGCCTCGCGGGCGTCTTCGAGCACGTTCTGGGCGACGATGACCCGCGCGCGCGCGCCATCCCAGGCCGCACGCGCTTCATGCACATCAGTCACGGCCGCCAGACCAACCTCGAAGCGCTGCTCGGCCTGTTCGAACTGGCGCCGCAGGGCCGTTTCCTCGGCCTCGGCAAAGCTGACCGTATCCAACGCTGTCAACACATCGAAATAGCGCTGACTGACCCGGAACAGAAAATTCTGGAACGCCTCCATGTAAACCGCATCGGCGGCGGCCAGCTCGGCCCGCCCACGCGCCAGGCGGCCGAAGTTGGCGTCATCGAACAGGCTTTGGCGCAGCTGAATGCTGTAATTGCGCTGATCGATATCGGTCGACGGCAGGCTGGTGCCGCCGACGCTTGGCGACGAGCGACCCAGGGTCTGGCTGGCGCTGCCGGACAGCTGCGGCAGCAGCGCGGCGCGGGTCTGCACCGGAATTTCGCCGGCGATGTTCAGGCGACGCTCGGCAGCGCGCAGCTCGGCGTCATGGGTCTGCGCCAGCTCGAACACACCCAGCAGGTCCACCGACCAGGCGGGCGCAACAGCCAATGCCAGGGCAACGGCAAGGAGGGTTTTTCTCATCATCACTTACAGTCCATTTGGGGACGCGCCGAACCGCAATCCGGCCTCGTCAAAAATCGAAAACAGGGAGGTCCTCGGCACCCACCAGACGCGGCAGATCGGTCTCGAACAGGCTGTCCGCGCGCCACTGGCCGCCAGCATCCCGTTCCAGACACACCGCCTCCATGGCCGGGCTGTGTCCGCGCACCGCAAACAGGCGCCCACCAGGGGCGACCCAGTCGAGCATGACCGCCGGAATCTCGGCCATGGAAGCGGTCACCACGACCCGATCGAACAACCGGCCGGGCCGGAATTCAGCGTCCAGCGCATCGGCCTGGCGCACTTCCACAGCGCTGTATCCCAGGCGATCCAGTCGCGCCGCCGCCGATTCCGCCAATTCAGGATACAGGTCGATTGTCAACACCCGACCGCCGAGCACACTGAGACAGGCGGCGGTGAAGCCCGAACCGGTTCCAATCTCCAGCACATCCTGACCGGACCCCACGTCCAAAGCCTGCAGCATCCGGCCTTCCTCGACCGGCTTCATCATCACCTGGCCCATGGCCAGCGGCAGGCGCAGGTCGGCAAACGCCATGCGCCGGTAGCGCGAGGGCGCGAAATCTTCGCGCGGGACGGTTTTGAGCACATCGAGCACGCGCTCGTCGAGCACATCCCAGGTGCGGACTTGCTGCTCGATCATGTTGAAGCGGGCTTGTTCGATATCCAGCGCCATGCGGGTCGGAAACCTTGCAAATACCTGCCCTATTGTACTCGGGCGTTGATGACCGCGGCTGTGCCGGAGGTCACGGTGTGCTGAAGTAAACTGCACAGTCCAGACCCCGATGCGGAAGATCAGACATGACCCAACACCTCTCCCCGCGACCTCTCGCCGTCCTGGCAGCCTTGTTGCTGTTCGCTGCCAGCGCGATCGGCGGCAACCCGGTGATTTTTGAACAGGTGCGCGTGATCGATCCGGATACCGGCAGCGTGTCCGAGCCGGTCGATATCGGCGTGTCACACGGCGCCGTTACCGCGCCGGCCGAGCTGCCGCCGGATGCTCACAGGGTGGCCGGCGAGGGTTTCTACTTGATGCCGGGCCTGGCCGAAATGCACGCCCATGTGCCGCCCATGCGTGCCGGTCAGCAACAAATTGAGGACGTGCTGATCCTGTATCTGGCTCACGGCATCACGACCATCCGCGGCATGCTGGGCGAATCGGGCCACCTGATCCTGCGTGAACAACTGGCCGGCGGTGAGCTGATCGGGCCGCGCCTGATCACTTCCGGACCCTCCTTCAACGCCAACTCGGTGGCCTCGCCCGCCGCCGCGGCCGACATGGTACGGGCCCAGTCCGAGGCCGGTTATGACCTGCTCAAGCTGCACCCCGGTCTATGGCCGGAAGCCTTCCGCGCCATCGCCGCGACCGCCGAAGCACTGGGCATCGACTACTCCGGCCACATTTCAGTCGCGGTCGGCCTGGACCGCGTACTGGCCTCGCGCCAGGGCAGCATCGACCACCTGGACGGCTACGGCGAGGCGCTGGTGCCGGTCGATCATCCACTGCATGGCACCAATCCGGGCCTGTTTGCCATCAACCTGGTCGCGGGCATGGACCCGGCCGGCATTCCCGAGCTGGCCCGGCGCACGGTCGAGGCCGGCATTGCCAACGTACCCACCCAGAGCCTGCTGGAAAACTGGGCCACCGCTGATGTCGAGGCGCTGATGGCACGCCCGGCCATGCGCTGGATTCCCGAGCCCACCCAGCAGCAATGGCAGCAAAGTCTGGCCCGCATCCGCTCCCAGATTCCCGACGGCATGGCCGAACCGTTTATCGAGATTCGGCGCGAACTGCTGGCCGCCCTGCACCGGGCCGGGGCCGTTATCCTGCTCGGCGCCGACGCACCCCAGATCTTCAATGTGCCGGGTGACGCGATTCATCACGAACTGGAGATCTATGTCGAGATCGGCATGAGTCCGGCCGAGGCGCTGGCCACGGGCACCACGAACGTGGCCCGTTACCTCAACCAGGCCGAGCGCCATGGCTGCCTCAGCGCCGGCTGCGTTGCCGACCTGGTGCTGCTGCGCAACAATCCGCTGGAAGACATTCGACATGCCCGTGAGATCGAAGGGGTCATGCGCGCCGGGCGCTGGTTCGACCGGGCCGAGCTGGACGAGCTGCTGGAGGGAGTCGAGCGCCGCGCCGCGGGAAAGCCTTGAGCCCCGCCGTGAGCACGCCGCGGGGCCTGACCACACTGCATCCTCTGCCCTACGAGGCCCGGCTGGCCGAGCGCGATCCGGCCACCATCGACCTGGTCGTGATCCACGCCACCGAGCTGCCGGACCTGGCCACCGCACGCGAATACGGCGAACGCATCGTGCATGCGGGCTCACAGACCGGCAACAGCGGCCATTTCTACATTGACCGCAATGGGCACATCGAGCAATGGGTGGCGCTGGACCGCGTCGCCCACCATACGGTCGGCTACAACACGCGATCGGTCGGCATCGAACTGGTCAACCTGGGGCGCTATCCCAACTGGCTGGACAGCCGGCATCAGGAGTGGCAGGAAGACATCACGTCGGCCCAACTGGAAGCGCTGCTCAAGTTGCTGGATGCGCTGCGCGCCGAGCTGCCGGCGCTTCAATTCATCGCCGGCCATGACGCGCTCGACACGCGCTGGGTGCCAGCCAGTGATGATGTCAATCTGACCGTCCGGCGCAAGCTGGATCCGGGGCCGAATTTTCCTTGGGATGCGGTGGTCGAGGCCAGCGGTCTGGAGCGGCTGGTGCCCGCTTCTGAATGATCAACGGATGGAGTGGGGGGTGGCGGCGAGTGGCACCGGCTGCTGACGAGCCGTGGGTCAGATCGGCTCTCGCGATGCGTCTGGTTGTCGAGCGCTTTGGTGCCACCGAAACTCCTTTCCTGCCACGTCCCGGATTTCGCTTTCGTTCATGGTGAGGGGGTGCGGATGGATGCGGTGAGAGACTGCCCGCCGCCGCGACCCACGGCTCGCCAGCAGCCGACACCACTCCCCGCTGATAGATGGGTGCAGGGATAAAAAACCTCGGTTTCAGGGTTCCGGTTTCAGGTTTCAGGGGAGCTTGATCCGGAATTGAGCTGGGAGCCCAGTCGTGCCACCCCCTACCATCTCTCAAACTTGCTGCATCCGGGGGTGTTGTGGGATTCGGGGCGGGCGGGGCGCGGAAGCTGTCCCAATCTCTCAGCATCTT
>SLJA01000044.1 GCA_007135355.1 Wenzhouxiangella sp. | reverse complement strand
GATTCACGCCAGCACAGTGACTCTGAGCGTTACCTAATTAGCCGCATGGCCCACTAGTTGGCATCAAGCCACCAGCTGCTGAACCATGCGGAACCCGGCAATCCAGGTCCCGGCAGCCGACCCCAGGTTGGACAGGAAGAACACGACGAACACGTGCGCGACCCGATTGCGATACCAGCCCGAGATGCGCACGACGTCGTCACGCAGGGCCTCGAAGTCCGCCACTCGCGGTTTGCGCAGCCAGGTCTCGACCGCGCCGGTGACCATGCCCGCGCCGATGGTGGGGTTCAGTGAGGTCAGGGGCGCGGCGAAAATGGCGGTTAGCACGGTCAGCGGATGGGCCCGGGCGAGCAGGGCGCCCAGCGCCGAAAGCGAACCGTTGATCACGACCCAGGTCAGCACCAGCGCCCAGCCCAGTTCAGGCGATCGGCTGAAGCCGATCACGAAGCCGCTGAGCACGGCGATCAGAATGGCCCAGGGGATCGCCTTGAGGAACTTCGAAGGCGGCGGCATGGCATCGAGTTCGCGCAAGCGGCGCTGTGGATCGTCGGGGCCGGCCAGGGCCGAGGCCGTGCCCGCCAGGTGGCCGGCACCGATCACGGCCAGCACTTTGCGCCCGGCCTGTCCTTCGTTTTCCTGGCGCAAGCGGGCCGCCATGTAGCGGTCGCGTTCCGCGATCAAGCTTTCATATAGTTCCGGGCTGGCCTCGGAGAATTCGCTGAAGGTCTCGGTCAGCAAATCGCCTTCCTTCAAGCGCTCGATATCCTCCTCGCTGATTTTTTCGCGTGAAAACAAGGACAGGATCAGACCATTGATCATGACCCAGCGTTTCCACAGCGACAGCCGACGGCTGGCTCGGCGCAGGGTGACGCCCAGCTCACGGTCGATCAGCTGGATGGGCAGACCGGCGCGTTGCGCGCCGTCGATGGCGGCCTTCATCTCTGCCCCGGGCTCAATGCCGAATTGGTCGGCAATGCGCCGCTGGTAGGCGGCCAGGGCTAGCGAGGCCATCATCATGCCGGCCTTGCCCTGGCGCAGCAGGGCGAACAGATCCAGGTCCTGCCAGGCCTGGCGCTGGGTCAGCGCCTGGTAGCGCGAGGGGCAAAGTTCGATCGCCACGGCGTCATAGTGGCCACTTTCCAGCAGCCGCTGAACGGCTTCGGCGCTGGTTCTGGAAACGTGCGCGGTGCCCAGCAGCGCGTAGTGCACGCCGTCGCGTTCAACGTGCTGAACCGGCTCTTTGCCAAAAAGCTCCAGGTGTTCGGGGGACATGCTCGGATCGTTGTCTTGAGGCAGCGTGCCAGTTTAGTCGCTTCGCGCCCAGACGGGGTTGCCATGGCCGGTGGGCGCGCGGCAAGGGATAAAGCAGGCGATGAATTCAGGGTCAGCACGCATCATGGCCTGCTATTGCGGCCACAATGGTGGCAACCCCATACGGACTGAGAAGCAATGGCCCGAATCGCACCCAAGCCACTGAGTGATTATCCCTGGTATGTGCGTTGGTTTCTGCGCCGGCAGCGTCGTGTTTACGGTGAGGTGCTGGCGCCGTCCTGGCTGTGGGGGCGGCTGCCGGGTGCCTTTCTCGGCATGCTGGGCTTGCTGGCGGTGTTCCAGCGCAAGCGTTATCCCGTTGACGCGGGCTTGCGGTCACTGGTATCGATTCGCATCGCGCAGATGAATGGTTGTCACTTCTGTGTCGACCTCAACGCCTACAACTACCTGAAAAATGCCGGTGACGAGGACAAGGCGCAACGGGTCGGCGAATGGCGCCAGCACTCGGGCTTCACCGCGGCCGAGCGGGCCGCGCTGGCCTGGGCGGAACAAGTGACGAAGGATTGTGCGGCGATTGATGATCAGGCTTTGGAGCAGATTCGGCACCATTACTCTGAAGACCAGGTCACGGCCCTGACGGCCTGGATCGGCTTTCAGAACATGAGCGCCAAGTTCAACGCCGCGCTGGGCGCGGAGGAACACGGGTTTTGCGCTGTGCCCTCCGGGTCCGGCGAAAATGAAAAGGCTTCTTAGCGGTTACACTTGTGTTTGGTGCGCCGCACCGATGTGCTTGACGGTGTTGCGCCTGACACTTCTGAAACGCTGGCCTCGACCATGAACGGACATTTTCTCGACGCGGTTTTCTCGGCTCAGAACATCGCTGTGATCGGCGCCAGCGATCGGCCGCGATCTTTGGGGGCCACAGTGTTTGCCAATCTGCGCGACAGCGGCTTTGCCGGAGGCTTGTTCCCGGTCAATCCGCGTCATGAGCAGGTGCAGGGCATCAAGAGCTGGCCCGACATCACCTCGCTGGAAGTCGCCGTCGATCTGGCCGTGATTGCCACGCCAGCCAAATTGGTGCCCGATGTTTTGCGCGAGTGCGGCCAGCAGGGCGTGAGGTGCGCGGTGGTGTTGTCGGCCGGCTTCGCCGAGCTGGGCTCGTCGGGCAGGAAACTCGAGGAGCGTATGGTCGAGATCGCGCGCGAGCACGAGCTGCGCCTGATCGGGCCGAATTGTCTCGGCATCATGCGTCCCTCGCGCGGCATTAACGCCACGTTCAGTCGCAGTTGCGCCAAGCCGGGCAATCTGGCCCTGGTTTCTCAGTCCGGTGCAATCTGCACGGCCATACTGGATTGGGCGGAGGGTCAGGGTATTGGTTTTTCGGCAGTCGCCTCCACCGGCAACGCCGCCGACGTCGATTTTGGTGATCTGCTCGATTTTCTTGCCCTTGACCCCGAAACCCGCAGCATTCTCATGTACGTAGAGGGTGTGCACAACGCGCGCCGGTTCATGAGCGGTTTGCGCTCCGCGGCGCGCATGAAGCCGGTCATCGTGATCAAGTCGGGGCGTCATCTCGAGGGTTCGCGGGCCGCCATGTCGCACACCGGAGCCCTGGTCGGGGCGGATGATGTGTTTGACGCGGCGCTGGAGCGTGCCGGGGTTGTGCGCGCCAACTCGATTTTCGGCCTGTTCTCGGCCGCGCGCATTTTGTCTAGCGGTTATCGTGCGCAGGGTAACCGTCTGGCCATCGTGACCAACGCTGGTGGACCGGCGGTGATGGCGACTGACTGCGCGATTGATCTGGGGCTGTCCATTGCCGAGCTGGTGCCCGCCACCATGGAAAAACTCCATGCCATGCTGCCGGCGCACTGGTCTCGGTCCAACCCGGTCGATCTGATTGGTGATGCGGGTCCAGAGCGTTATGCCGAGGCCCTGTCAATCTGCCTGGACGACCCGTCGGTCGACGCTGCGCTGGTGATGTTGACGCCACAGGCCATGACCGATGCCGAAGGCAGCGCCCGCGCGGTCACGGAGCAAGCGGCCAAGACGCGCAAGCCGCTGATCGCCTGCTGGATGGGAGACCGGCAGGTGCGCAGCGCGCGGGACCACTTCACTCAGCAGCATGTGCCGCATTTCACCACGCCCGAATCGGCGGTGGAAGCGTTTGCCTACCTGGCGGCGTATGCGCGCAACCAGCGTCTGCTGGTGCAGGTGCCGGGGCCATTGACCGACCGCACGCCGCCCGATGTCAGGAGCGCGCGGCTCATCGTGCAGGGAGCGCTGGCGGAGGGGCGCCGCAGTCTGGGCACGCTGGAAGCGAAAGCCATCCTGTCGGCGTTTCGGATTCCAGTGACCAACAGCGTACGCGCGGAAACCCCGGGTGAGGCGCTGGTGGCTGCCGGCACGGTGGGCTATCCGGTGGCGATGAAGATCGACTCACCCGACATTACGCACAAGTCCGACGTGCATGGCGTGCGTTTGAACATCAGCAGCCCGGAACATGTCCGCAACGCTTTTCTACATATGGTTGAAGAGGCGGGGCGCAGAAAGCCGGATGCGCGGATTAGAGGCGTGACCATCGAGCGCATGCATGATAGCCCCTATGGCCGCGAGTTGATGGTAGGAGTAATCCGTGACCCGGTTTTCGGTCCGGTCATCAGCTTTGGTTCCGGCGGCACCCGGGTGGAAATTCTGCGAGATCGTTCCGTGGCCTTGCCGCCACTTAATCGCATCATCATTCAGAGCATGATCGCGCGGACCCGGGTGGCTGAGCTGCTCGGCGAGTTCCGCAATATGCCGGCGGTGGATTTGAAGGCGCTGGAGCGCGTCTTGTTGCGCGTTTCGGAGATGGTGTGCGAGTTGCCGGAAATCTTCGAGATGGATATCAACCCGCTGATTGTTGACGAGCGCGGACTGGTCGCCGTGGACGCAAGGTTCGCCGTCGACTATCCAGAGTCGGAAGCCATGCGCTATGGGCACATGGCGATCCATCCCTATCCAGCCGATCTGGTCAAAAGAATCCAGTTGCCGGACGGCGTCAATCTGACCATCCGGCCGATCCGGCCCGAGGATGCGGAAATCGAACGGGAATTCGTGCGTCGCCTGTCGCCGCAATCGCGCTATTTTCGCTTCATGCAGGCAGTCAATGAACTAAGCCAGAGCATGCTGGTGAGATTTACTCAAATTGACTACGACCGTGAGATGGCCTTGATCGCGGTGACTGACTCAGAGACCGACGGCGAGGGCGAGCTGCAGGTCGGGGTGGCCCGCTATACGGTCAACCCCGATCAGGCCTCGTGCGAGTTCGCGCTCACGGTGGCTGATGAATGGCAAGGACGTGGGATCGGCTGGAAACTGATGAACGAGCTGATGGCGGTAGCACGTCTGCGCGGGATTCGGCGTATTCAGGGCGAAGTGCTGGCCGAAAATCGCAACATGCTGTCGCTGATGGAGCGTCTTGACTTCAGTGTGCGAACGCACCCTGAAGACAGCGGGCTGCGCTGTGTAAGACGTCGACTGCACTAACTCAGCGCAGCTCCGCCTGCCGACCCCGATAGCGCTGGTAGAGCCGCAAACCGCGGTCGCGCATCAGATCGTATTCGACCCCGTCGATCCACACCCGCCGGATCTGGGTCATCGGTTCCAGCGGATCGCCGCTGGCCGCGAACAGGCTGGCCCGCTTGCCCGGCTCGATCGAACCGAGCTGATCGGCTACGCCCAGAATCTCGGCCGGGCGCAGGGTGACGGCCTTCAGGGCCACATCGTGCGGCAGGCCGTGGGCAATGGAGGTGCCGGCCTGGAAGGGCAGGTTGCGGGCATTGGCCACGTTCATGCCGCTGCCGCCATCGCCGATGGCAAATCGAACGCCGGCCTCGTGCAGCACCGCGGCCGAGCGAAACGACTGGTCATACGGCTCCCAGCGCCGTACCGGCATGCCATAGGGGTTTTGCAGGATGACCGGGATGTCCGATTCGGCCAGGCGATCGGCCACGAATTGCGCATCCGAGTTGGCAATCAGAATGATGTTTTCGAAACCCTGGCCTTCGGCCCAGTCCAGCGCGGTCTCGATCACTCTATGCCCGTTGGCACTCAGCATCAGCGGCACCTCGCCGGCCAGCAGCTGCATCAGGGCTTCGAGCTGATCGTTGCGCAGTGGCCGTGGTCTGAGCCCCTCTTCCGCCGCCGCGCGGGCGGCGCGGTAGTGGCGGGCGTGGTCGAGCACGCGGTTGATCAGGGCCAGATCTTCATTGTCCTCATCGCTGGCCGCTCCGGTCGGAAAAGCAACATGCATGCCTAGCGGGGTGGCCAGGGTCATTTCTTCCCAGCTCCAGCCATCCAGCCGCAGCAAGGCCGAGGTGCCGCGAATCAGTCCGCCGCCGGGGATGATGTGGGCGTTGAGAATGCCCCCGGCGATGCTGGTCGGCAGCAGTTCGGAGTCATGGTTGACCGAGCTTTCCACCCGCAGGGCGGCGTTGATGCTGCCCATCTCGGCGGTGTCGACGGTGCCGGCAACGCTGGAAATTTCGGTCAGGCCGAGTTGGGTAGCCGGGTGGACGAAGCCAGGGTAGAGGGCCAGGCCGTTCAAATCCACCACCTCGGCGTCGGCGGGGATTTCGATATCGGTGCCGACCGCCTCGATCAAGCCGTCACGAATCAGCACCATGCCGTTGGCGATCGGCTCGGCGTTGACCGGATGGACCGTGGCGCCGGTCAGGACCAGCGGCTGGGCGACGGCCAGGTTCAGCCCGGCGAGCAGAACAAGGGCCAGGGCAGCGGCATGCAGAGATTTAGTGATCATGGAAAATGCAGAATTCGTCATGGTCCAGTTCCGAGGGTCGGTAGCCGGTCAGGTGGGTTGCGAAGCTCATCACCCGACGCTGCGGCGCCTCGGGCTCTGATTGGTCTGCGTTGCCGTTCGAGCCTCCGTTGCTGTCCAGCGCCAGCGCGATCAATTCGGCGCGCTCAGCTTCCAGGCGCTCGCGCATGCGTCGGTCGGCTTCGCGATCGAAGTAGCGGCGGCCGTCCACCCAGGTCTGCTCGACCCGCGACTGCACCGATAGCGGGTGACCGCTCCAGATGACAAAGTCGGCGTCAAAGCCTTCGACCAGGCGCCCGGTGCGATCGCCGACGCCGAGCTGGTCGGCGGCAAAAGCGGTGATCATTTTCAGCGCGTCATGTTGATCGACGCCGCCGTAGCGCAACGCCTTGGCCGCTTCCAGATTCATGCGTCGGGCCAGTTCGGGGTTGTCGGAATGCAGTGCGGTCAACACGCCGGCCTCATGCATCAGGGCGGGGTTGAAGCCGATGCCGTCTATGGCCTCG
>SLJA01000178.1 GCA_007135355.1 Wenzhouxiangella sp. | reverse complement strand
TAAACCAGATAGACTTGGGGTGAACGCGCTTTTTCGACGCCGGCTGCCTGCAACAGTTCCGCCAGCCGCTCTGCCCCCAGCGCAAAACCAATGCCGGGCGTTGCCCGTCCACCTTGCAGCTCGACCAAGCCATCGTAGCGACCGCCGGCACAGACAGTGCCTTGCGCACCCAGCTCCTCGGTCACCCATTCGAACACAGTGCGGGAGTAGTAATCCAGTCCCCGGACCAGGCCCGGATTGACCCGATATTCGATATCCAGGCTGTCGAGCAATTCGCATAGGGTGGAAAAATGCTTGCGCGCTTCAGGACCCAGCGCATCGGCCAGTTTAGGTGCGTCGGCCATGATTGCGCGCGTCTGCTCGACCTTGCTGTCGAAAATACGCAAGGGATTGGTGTCGAGTCGACGCTGACTGTCTGCATCGAGATCCGCCGTATGCGGCCGCAAATAATCCAGCAACTGCTCGCGGTAGCGCGCCCGATCGGCCGGGTCGCCCAGCGAGTTGAGTTCTAGTCGAACTGCCGACGCCACGCCCAATCGGCGCCAGATTCTCTGCCCCAGCGCAATCAGCTCCGCGTCTGTCTGGGGTTCGGCCAAACCGAACACCTCCGCGCCAAACTGGTGGAACTGCCGCTGTCTGCCACGCTGAGGACGTTCATGACGAAACATCGGGCCTCGATACCAAACTTTCAGTCCGGGCGTGTGCAGCAAGCCATGCTGTATCGCCGCGCGGACAACACCGGCTGTTCCTTCCGGTCGCAGGCTCAGGATGTCGCCGTTGCGATCGGCAAAAGCGTACATCTCTTTTTCCACCACGTCGGTGGCCTGGCCGATTGCGCGGGTGAACAAATCCGCTTTTTCCACGATCGGTATGCGAATTTCCCGAAACTCGTAGGCGTCGAAGATCTGCCCAAGCTCGTCTTCCAGCCAGCGCCACAGCGCCGTCTCGTCAGGCAGAATATCGTGCATGCCACGCACGGACTGAATGGGGTTCATGTCGTTGGGGCCTGGTCGCTAGAATTTTTACACCCTGCCGCGTCAAAGGCGCCGGGGCACGAAGCGTCGGGGCGGGCAGATCAACACTCCCGCCATTGTCTCCGGCAATGTCAGCGCCGCATGGCGCCGTCCGCGCTGACCTCTAATGTAACCACGTCGGCGCGATCCTGGCCATCGAACTCAAGCACTGTGCCATCCAGCTCAAGCGTGATCGCGCTCCCGCGCCCGGCCAGAATCCGGAATGGACCCTCGTCAAGAAAACGCCGCTCGCTGCCGGCGCGGAGCAGATCAAACTCCAAGCGTCGGCCATCGGCCGCATACACCTCCAGCCAGCTGTCATCCATCAGCTCAATGACCAGCGTCGAGCGCGGATCAGGCATTTCCGGCTCGTCCTCGGCACTGGACAACGGCGCGCCCGCCTCCGGCCGCGCGGCGCCCACCGGATCGCGCACCGGCCGAATGTAGTTCAGCGGCAAGGCGGATGCGGTCACGGCCGCAACCGTCGTTCCCTCGCGCTCCAGATCGACATCGGCCGCCGGACGCGGACCGACGAAATCAGGCTCGACTGGCGCTGCGTCGGCGACAGAAGAGACACCGAGAGGCTCTTGGGTCAGCGACCGATCACGATCGAGAAAATCCAAACCACCCTGAATGTAGATCAAAACAATGGGAGGTATAATTAGAGTTGTAACAATCGCATACGTCGCAATTCTTAGAAACTTATCGAAGTTTCTGCCACGTTGCTGGATGGGCATGACCGAGCGCAAGGGTGGCAACTCGGCATCACGCAGCATATCCAGCAAAGGCGCCGGATCAAGACCGAGGAAGCGCGCGTAGTTGCGCACATAACCTCTGCGATAGAGCGCTTCAAAGCGATTTAGATTGCCACGCTCGATCTCTTCCAGCGTACCGGAAGACAATTTCAGTGCTTTGGCGGCAATGTCGATCGCTATTTTCCGCTTCAGTCGCTGGTGACGGAGCATTGCCCCAATTTCTTCTTCCGCGGCCCCCACGGCCAATCGGAGTTGAGCGGGTTGCTCACTGGTAAGGTCGGATGCTGGTTGTTTATTCGTCATGGGTTCGCCTTAATTCCCGCACTTCCTGCGCTTCGGCCGAATCCGGGAAAGCCCGTTCCAGATATCGCACATAGCGTTCTGCGTCGGTTGGATTATTCAATGCAGTTTCGATCAGGAACCCCAACCGGAGACTGACCGCGTCATCTTGCGCAACGGATTGAAAACGCTGCAAAAAGGCCCGAGCCCTCAGCCAATCTCCCTGTTCCCAGTGAAGCTCGGCCAGCTGGTAAAGGGCATCCGGGAAACCCGGGTCGATGTCCAGCGCCTGGCGCAAAAATGACTCGGCATCATCCGGTCGGTTATTACGCCTGGCGCATGCCCCAGCGTTGGCCAAGGCCACTTCAGGCGTTTGATAGAAAGGATCTTCGAAAGCCCTTTCAAACCGACGCTGCGCTTCATCAAATTGATTGTTCCGGCATAAAAAAACCGCGTAGGCGTTTTGCGTAGCGCCATCATTTGGCGCCAATCGAGCCGCCTGACGATAATGATACTCAGCTTGACGGGTATTGCCCAGCCCTTCCTGGATCAAGGCGCTGACCACATGGGCCGGGGTATGGTTGGGATCATGCCGCAACGCCACCTGCAGATTTTCCAGAGCCAGCTGCAGCTGACCGCGCTCGCGATAGCCGATACCCAGGCGGGTATGTATTTCAGCCGCGCGGACCGGACTGACCCGGTCCATGCCTACTCGGCCATGCTGTGGCAATTCCGGCGTGGCCGCGCAGGCGCCCAGCAACAGCAGCAAACCGATCCAGACCGCATGCCGCCAGTGCTGTATCACGCCGTCAGCACCTGCAATGCCAACTGCTCCTGAACCACGCGACGCCGTTCACTGGGACTAAGCAACTTGCCCACCAGCTGCCCGCAGGCAGCATCTATGTCATCGCCCCGGGTTTTGCGCACCGTAGTGATAATGCCGGCTGCGCGAGTCACTTTCTGGAACTCGTAAATTGCCTCGTCCGTGGACGGCCTGAACGGCGTTCCGGGAAACGGATTAAAAGGAATGAGGTTGATCTTGCAGGGAATCCCGTTGAGCAAGCGGACCATCCCGCGCGCGCAGCGATAATCGTCGTTGACCCCCTCGATCATGGTGTACTCAAACGTAATCGAGCGTCGTGGCCTGGCTCGCACAAAGCGCCTGCAGGCGGCCATCAGTTCGCTCAAGGGGTATTTCCGATTCAATGGCACCAGCTGGCTGCGCAGGCTGTCTTCGGGCGCATGCAGCGACACGGCCAGGGCAAATTCATCGCCGGACGACAACTGATCGATGCCGGGAACGACGCCCGCGGTCGAGATCGTCACCCGCCGCGAGGCAAGACCGTAGGCCAGATCGTCACGCAACAGCGACAGGGCCGGTTTCACCGCTCCCAGATTCAGCAGCGGCTCGCCCATGCCCATGAACACGATGTTGGTGACCCGCCGTTGGCCTAGCCGCTCCGTGCCCAGAGATTGGACGGCATACCACACCTGGCCGATGATCTCTGCCGCATCCAGGTTACGTTTGAAGCCCTGGGTGGCGGTAGAGCAAAAAGTGCAGTTCAGCATGCAGCCGACCTGCGAAGAGATGCACAGCGTGCCGCGATTTTCCTCGGGAATGAATACGGTCTCGATCGCGCTGCCGCCGCTTTCACTGAGCAGCCATTTTACCGTGCCGTCGGACGAGATCTGCTCGCGCACGGGACGCGGCGGACGGATCTCGGCAAGGCCTTGCAGTTGCTCACGCAGCTTGCGCGACAAGTCGCTCATCAGCGCGAAGTCCGTGACTCCGCGCTGATGAATCCACTGCAGCAGCTGACGCGCGCGGTAGGGTTTCTCGCCCAGATTGGCAAAAAACGCCTCCAGGCCTGCCCGATCAAGCCCGATGAGGTTGGTTTTGGTTGCAGCCGAGGCGGGCATGAGAACGGGCGCTAGCGCTTTGATTAGCGAGAGTATATCTCATTGGCCCCGAAGAAATACTCGATCTCCTGTTTTGCCGTCTCGGGCGCGTCGGAACCGTGCACCGCGTTGGCGTCGATGCTGGCGGCAAATTCGGCTCGAATGGTTCCAGGCGCGGCCTGGCGAGGATCGGTTGCGCCCATGAGTTCGCGATTGCGGGCGATAGCATTCGGGCCCTCGAGCACCTGGATCATGACCGGTCCGGAGATCATGAAATTGACCAGATCCTTGAAAAACGGCCGCTCGCGGTGGACGGCGTAGAAGCCTTCGGCCTCCTCGCGGGTCAGATGCTTCATGCGCGCCGCGACGATTTTCAGACCCGCGCGTTCGAATCGGGCATAAATTTCACCGATCACGTTCTTGGCGACCGCGTCCGGCTTGATGATGGACAAAGTACGTTCCATGGCATTTCCTTCCTTGAGAGCTTGGTTTGAAGTGATGATTGAATTTGCCGCGCATTCTACTCTGCCCGGCTCGTCACCGGTCCGGTTCGCGGCGCTTATTCTCGCCGCCGGCCCATTCGTCGGCCTGATCACACCCGGAAGCTACAATCCGTCCGATGAAAAATCGCATGCTTGAAATTCTGAAGGTAGTGAGCGCCGGACTGCTGCTTTTCGGCAGCCAGGCGCAGGCGTCCGAGGTCATTGTGGCCGCCGCACAGCGCGTCAGCCTGAGCGATCCGATCGAAGCACTGGGCACGCTGCGGGCCAAGGAAATGGCCGAGATCACCGCCAGTATCACCGAGACGATTTCCGAGATTCGCTTCAGCGACGGTGAGCGAGTGCGCGCCGGCCAGGTTCTGGCCGCCCTGACCAACCGCGAGCAGCTGGCCGAGCTGGCCGGCGCCGAGGCTGATCTGCAGGAGGCCCAGCGCCAGTACAACCGCATCCTGGACTTGGCCGAACGGGGTCAGGAGTCGCGCGCCATGCTGGATCAGCGTCGCCGGGAGCTGGAAACCGCCCAGGCGCGCCTGGCCGGGGTACAGGCGCGCCTGAGTGATCGCTTGATTACCGCGCCCTTCGACGGCGTGCTCGGCCTGCGCAATGCCTCGGTCGGCAGCCTGATGACGCCGGGTCGAATTTTGACCACCGTCGTCGACGATAGCGCGATGCAGGTCGATTTTGGCGTGCCCGAGCTGCTGATGGCCGCGATTCAGCCCGGCCTGGAGCTGGAGGCCCGGTCGCGCGCCTGGCCGGAGGAGATTTTCCGCGGCGAGGTGATCAGCCTGAGCAATTCCGTCGACCCGGTGACCCGGGCATTCCAGGTCCGGGCCGAACTGCCGAACCCGGATGGCATGCTCAAGCCAGGCATGCTGATGACCGTCACGGTCTCCGGCCGCCTGCGCGAGGCGGTGGTGATTCCCGAGGAAGCCATCCTGAGCCGTGGTCGCAGTCACCATGTCTTCGTGGTCGACACCAGCACCGAGCAACCGCGGGCGCAACGGCGAACCGTTGAGCTGGGGCGCCGACTGCCCGGTCAGGTTGAGATCACCAGCGGACTGGAGCCTGATGAGCGCGTTGTCATTCACGGCGGGTTCCGCTTGGCCGACGGCCAGGCGGTCACGGTGACGGCCGAGGCCGACGGCACGCGTTCCCTGGCCCAGATGCTTGCCGGCGAACCGACCTCGTGATCCTGTCCGACCTCGCTGTGACGCGACCGGTGCTGGCCTCGGTAGTGGCCATCCTGCTGGTCATCTTCGGCATCGTTTCCTTCTCCCAACTGCCGCTGCGCGAATATCCCGACATTGACCCGCCTGTGGTTTCGATTGAAACCCGCTATCCGGGCGCTTCGGCCGCGGTAATCGACACTCAGATCACCGAGCGCATCGAAGAGAGCATTGCCGGAATCGAGGGCATCGAGTTCATCGAGTCGCAGAGCCAGGACGGGATTTCGCGCATCAGCCTTCGCTTTTCGCTCAACCGCGACGTCGACTCAGCGGCCAATGATGTTCGTGACCGCGTGGCCCGGGTCGCTCGCCTGCTACCCGACGAGGCCGACCCGCCGGAGGTTCGCCGGGTCGACGCCAACGCCGACGTCATTGTCTGGTGGAACCTGGTCGGCCAAGATTTTTCCATTCCCGAGCTGACCGACTTCGCCGAGCGCTTTCTGGTCGATCGCTTTTCCAGCATCGATGGGGTCGCCACCATCCGCATCGGCGGGGGGCAGAGTTTCGCCATGCGGATCTGGCTGGATCGGCAGGCTCTGGCCGCCCGCGGTCTGACCGTGGCCGATGTCGAAAACACGCTGCGCAGCGAGAATGTCGAACTGCCGGCCGGCAGCATCGAGTCGATCAATCGGCAGTTCACCGTTCGCGTCGCCCGGCAGTTCAACAGCGCCGATGAATTCGCCCGGCTGGTATTGATGCGCGGCGCCGATGATCATCTCGTACGGCTGGGCGATGTTGCCCGGGTCGAACACGACACCGTCGAATATCGAACCCTGTTCCGTGGCAACGGCGAGCCCATGGTCGGCCTGGGCGTGGTACGCCAGTCGACCGCCAATACCCTGGACGTGGCCCGTGCCGTGCGGGCCGAAGCCGAGCGCCTGAACGCCACCCTGCCCGAAGGCATGCAGCTCATCGCCAGCTTCGACTCTTCGGTCTTTATCGAGGGTGCGGTGCGCGAGGTCTATCGCACCCTCTTTATCGCCATTTCCCTGGTCATCCTGACCATTTTCCTGTTTCTGGGGTCGATCCGGGCCATCATCGTGCCCGCGGTGGCCGTGCCGGTGGCGCTGATCTCGACTTTCATCGCGTTGGCCTTGTTCGGCTTTACCGTCAACCTGCTCACCCTGCTGGCGTTGGTGCTGGCCATCGGTCTGGTGGTTGACGACGGTATCATCGTGGTCGAAAACGTTCGCCGACGCATGGACGAGTATGGCGAAACCGCCATGGTTGCCGCTTATCGCGGCACGCGCCAGGTCGGCTTCGCCATCATCTCGACCACCATGGTGCTGATTTCGGTGTTCGTGCCCATTGCGCTGCTGCAGGGGGATATCGGGCGTCTGTTCTCGGAGTTCGCCCTGACCATGGCCGCAGCGGTGGCCTTTTCCAGCTTCGTGGCCCTGACGGTGTCGGCCATGCTGGCCTCGCGCGTGCTCAAGCCGCGCGAAGAGCAGAACCGCCTGGTCGGCGCCATCGATGCCGGCGTGGACCTGATGCGCCGCATCTATCGCTGGATATTGGTGCGCGTGCTGCGTCTGCGCTGGGTCGCGCTGGGTGCCATTTTTGCGCTGTTCGGTCTGATTGCCCTGCTGTTCAACCAGATTCCGGAAGAGTATGCGCCGTTCGAAGACCGGGGCGCGTTCTTCGTGATGGTCAATGGCCCGGAAGGCGCTTCGTTCCGTTTCATGGAAGAGTACATGGCCGAAATCGAGCGGCGCATGATGCCGCTGGTTGATTCAGGCGAAATCGACCGCATGCTGGTGCGGGCGCCGCGGGATTTCGGCAATCTGGCCCTGTTCAATACCGGTATCGTGATCGTCGTGCTCGACGACTGGAGCCGACGCCGCCCGGCGCGCGACATCATGGCCGACGTGCGCCAGCGTCTGGCCGACCTGCCCGGCGTCAATACCAGCGTGGCCATGCGCCAGGGCTTTGGCGGCGGCTTCCGCAACCCGGTGCAGTTCGTTATCGGCGGCGCCGGCGATTATGTCGAGCTGGCGGAATGGCGCGACTTGCTGCTCGATGCCATCGAGCGCAACAATCCGGGACTGGTCGGCATCGACTGGGACTACAAGGAAACCCAGCCGCAGCTCGAGGTACAGATTGACTACGATCGCGCGGCTGAGTTGGGCGTGACCGTGAGCACCATTGGCCGCACCCTGGAAACCATGCTCGGCTCGCGCCGCGTGACGACTTTTATCGACGCGGGCCGCGAGTACGATGTCATCGTCGAAGGCGAGCGCGACCGGCTGCGTACGCCGGGCGCGCTGGAAAATATCTATGTGCGCTCCGATCGCTCCGGCCGGCTGATCCCGCTGTCCAACCTGGTCACGCTTAGCGACTTTGCCGACTCGACCAGCCTGAATCGCTTCAACCGCGTGCGCAGTATCACGATTTCAGCCGCGCTGGCCGACGATCTCACCCTCGGTGAGGCGCTGGGCTTTCTGGAAAACACCGCACGTGAGGTCTTGCCCGAGACCGTGGTGATCGACTACCGCGGCCAGAGTCGCGATTTCATGAGCGCGGGCCAGTCGGTCATGTTCGTGTTCCTGCTCGGACTGGTGGTGGTTTTTCTGGTCCTCGCGGCCCAGTTCGAGAACTGGATCCATCCGCTGGTGATCATGTTCGGCGTCCCCCTGGCGGTGGGTGGCGGCCTGCTCGGGCTGTGGCTAACCGGCTTGACCCTGAATATCTACAGCCAGATCGGGCTGGTCATGCTGATCGGCCTGGCGGCCAAGAACGGCATTCTCATCGTGGAGTTCGTCAACCAGCTGCGCGATGAAGGCGTGGATTTCGACGAAGCCATCGTCCAGGGCGCAACCATTCGCCTGCGCCCCATCATCATGACCGGCATCACCACGGTGGCCGGCGCGGTACCGTTAATTCTGGCCAGCGGCGCCGGCGCGGAAACGCGCCAGGTGATCGGAATCGTGGTTTTCGCCGGCGTCAGTGTCTCTACAGTGCTGACGCTTTTCGTTATCCCGGTGCTGTATAGCTTGCTGGCTCGGCGCACCACGTCACCCGATAGTGCTCGCAGACAGTTGGACAGCGAACTGGCAGCCCAAGCCTGAACACGCTCCGGTCGCGTCGGGCCGGAGCCCAATCGCTACCGGGCTCAGGCGTGCGGGCGGATTTCCCAGTACTGCGGCGAATCATGTGCGGTCTGTTCACGCGACAGGCGAATATTCAGACCCAGATCATTGCGTGAATCCGCGTTTTCCAACGCCTGTTGCTCATCAATTCGACCTTCCTGAAACAGCTTGAACAGGGACTGATCAAAAGTGATCATGCCATGTTGGGCGCCTTCTTTCATTGCGTCCTTGATGCCATGGATTTCGCCTTTCTGGATCAGGTCGGCAATATACGAGGTTCGCAACAGTAACTCGACCGCGGGCACTCGCTTGCCGTCCGTGCTCGGGATCAGACGCTGGCTGATGATCGCCTGCAAGTGCAGGGACATGTCGACAAACAGCTGGCGATGCGCGGTCTCCGGAAAGAAATTGATAATGCGGTCCAGGGTCTGATTGGCATTGTTGGCATGCAGGGTAGACAGGCACAAATGGCCTGTTTCAGCGTACGCGAGCGCGTGTTACATCGTCTGGCGGTCGCGAATTTCTCCGATCAGGATCACGTCCGGCGCCTCACGCATGGCATTTTTCAACGCGACTTCATAGCTCTTGGTGTCCAGGCCGACTTCACGTTGATCGACGATCGACCGCTTGTGCGGGTGCAGAAATTCAATCGGATCCTCAATGGTCAGAATATGTCCGGATCGATGCGTGTTTCGATAATCGATCATGGAAGCCAATGTGGTTGATTTGCCCGACCCGGTCGAACCAACCACCAGGACCAGCCCGCGCGGCGCCATGACCAGCTCCTGAAGCTTGGTCGGCAGGTTGAGGGCCTCGATCGACGGCACTTCGTTTTTGATGTGGCGGATCACCATAGCCACCGAACCACGCTGGCGGAACACATTGATGCGAAACCGACCCACGCCTTCCAGGGCCAGCGCCAGGTTCATCTCCATTTCGTGTTCAAACTCGGCGCTTTGCTTGTCGCTCATCACCGAGTAGGCCAGCTGGCGGGTATCCGCCGCCGACAGCTTGCGCTCACCCAGAAAGCGGGTTTTTCCCTCAATATTGATACCCGGCGGCGCTCCCGCGCTGAAAAACAGGTCGGAGCCGCCATGCTTGATCATGACCTGAAGGAATGTTTCTAGCTTCACTGAAAACCCCTTGACGGACGAACGGATTGAATCGGAAAGAATTTCAAGCTGGGCTGTATAAGTCTAACATCGCGTTGATGGCGGGCGACTCAAGGCGAGCTTTGGTGGCGCAAACTGACCAGCAGTCGGCGGAATTGCTCAGGCTGTAATTGACAGCGAAAAACACCATGGCCGCGCAGGCCCCGGCCGCGCCATCCAATAAACCAGGGACTGGCGAAGCAGGACTGGCTGGCGGACCGACGTTGCCAGGCCTGGTCAGGCCGCAAGCGATATTCCAGCTGCTCTTGCTGCAGCCGCAACTGCAGCGCCGGATGGAGAACACGCCGAATAGCGCCGCTCAGGCCGGCCAGCAACGTCACCGTCAGCGCCCATTGAAACGGATCGCGCAGATTGCTGACCCAGATTGCAGCCACGGCCACCGCACCCGCGAGAGCCAGAGCAAAAGCCAGACGCCGACAGGGCCGTAGATGGATCGGCTCAATCTGATTGCAGGGAACGGATTTCACGGACCAGTTTGCGCATGTCGGCGTCCTCTGGCTCGCCCCGGCCCAGCATCCAGTCCCACAGCAGGTCGTCTTCGCACTCCAGTAGCCCGCGGAACGTATCCAGCTCGGCGTCGGAAAAGCGGCCGGACCGAATTTCCACCCAGCGAGTAATGAGCACGTCCAACTCTCGCATCCCGCGGCGGCAGCGCCACAGCAGGTCTTTGGGGATGACGGCCTCGGGCCCGGAACTTGCCATACGACGCTACAGACTGCGTCGCGCCAGCATCATCTTCTTGATTTCGGCGATCGCCTTGGCCGGATTCAGGCCCTTCGGACAGGTTTTCGCGCAATTCATGATGGTGTGGCAACGGTAAAGCCGGAAAGGATCTTCCAGGTCATCCAGCCTTTCACCGGTGGCCTCATCACGCGAGTCGACCAGCCAGCGGTAGGCCTGCAAGAGAATTGCCGGTCCGAGATAGCGATCCCCGTTCCACCAGTAACTCGGACAGGAAGTCGAACAACACGCGCACAGGATGCATTCATACAAACCATCCACACGTGCCCGGTCTTCACGCGACTGCAAACGCTCCTTGTCAGGCGGCGCCGGGCTCTGGGTTTGAATCCAGGGTTTGATCGACGCATACTGCGCGTAGAAATGGGTCAGATCCGGCACCAGATCCTTGATCACCGGCATGTGCGGAAGGGGGTAAATCTTGACGTCACCGCGAATATCCTCAATGGCTTTGGTGCAAGCCAGGGTATTGGTGCCGTCGATGTTGAAAGCACAGGAACCGCAGATGCCTTCGCGACACGAACGTCGGAAAGTCAAAGTCGGATCGATCTCATTTTTGATCTTGATCACCGCGTCCAGCACCATCGGCCCACACTGGTCGAGATCAAGTTCATAGGTGTCGATCCGGGGAGTTTCTCCGCTATCCGGATCCCAGCGATAAACGCGGAAAGCGCGCACATTCTTGCTGCCCTGCGGCGCGGGAAAATGGCGCCCTTTCTGGATACGAGAATTCTTGGGAAGTCTGAATTCGGCCATCTTATTAATCCGTTCGTTCGGTCCGGAGCATGCGGTAAGGCTTAGTAGGTTCTTGCCTTGGCTGGAAAGACTTCGACGTCGTCGGTCAGCGTATACATGTGCACCGGCCGATAATCGATCTTCACCCTGCCCTGCTGGTCCATCCAGGTCAGGGTATGCTTCATCCAGTTATCGTCGTCACGCTCTGGATAGTCCTCGCGGGCATGGGCGCCGCGACTCTCCTTGCGGTTTTCGGCTGACACCATGGTGGTTACCGCGTTGCCGACCAGATTTCTCAACTCCAGGGTCTCGACAAGGTCGGAATTCCAGATCATGGAGCGGTCGCTGACCTTGACGTGATCAAACGCGGCGCGGACCTGGTCGATACGCTCGCAGCCCTGTTTGAGGGTCTCACCGGTTCTGAAAACCGCCGCGTCCTGCTGCATCACCTGCTGCATGTTGTCGCGAATTTCAGCCGTGCTGTTATCGCCGTTAGCGTGTCGGAGTCGGTCGAACTCGCCAACCAGGGCGTCCACGCGCTCGCGCGGCAACGCCTTATGCGATTGGCCGGGCTTGATCGTTTCTCCGCAGCGCTTGGCGACGGCGCGACCGAATACAATCAAATCCAGCAGCGAATTGGACCCCAGGCGGTTGGCGCCATGGACGGAAACGCAGGCGGCTTCACCAATTGAGTACAACCCAGGCACCACTGCGTCGGGGTCACCGTCTTTCAAGGTCACCACTTCGCCATGGTAATTGGTCGGAATGCCGCCCATGTTGTAGTGGACGGTCGGCAATACCGGTATTGGCGCCTTGGTCACATCCACGCCGGCGAAAATCTTGGCGGTTTCAGCAATGCCAGGCAGTCTCTCGTTGATGACTTCGCTGCCCAGATGCTGCAAATTCAGGTGGATATGGTCATTGCGCTCGCCAACGCCGCGTCCTTCACGGATCTCGATGGTCATGGAGCGCGAGACCACGTCACGCGACGCCAGGTCTTTTGCGTTGGGCGCGTAACGCTCCATGAAGCGCTCACCTTGCGAATTGGTCAAATACCCCCCTTCACCGCGCACGCCTTCGGTAATCAGGCAACCAGCACCATAGACGCCGGTCGGATGGAATTGGACGAACTCCATGTCTTGCAGCGGCAGCCCCGCCCGCAACACCATACCGTTGCCATCCCCGGTGCAAGTATGCGCCGAAGTTGCGGAAAAATAGGCCCGTCCATATCCGCCGGTAGCGAGAATCACGGCATGCGCGCGAAACTCGTGCAGAGTGCCGCTGGCCAGATCCCAGGCCAGACAGCCACAACAGGCACCTTCATCGTCCATCAACAGATCAACGGCGAAGTATTCGATGAAAAACTGCGCCTCATGTTTGAGCGATTGCTGATAGAGGGTGTGCAGAATGGCGTGCCCGGTGCGATCGGCGGCCGCGCAAGTCCGCTGTGCCGTGCCTTCTCCGTAGCGCGTGGTCATGCCGCCGAAGGGCCGCTGATAAATCTTGCCATCTTCAGTGCGCGAAAACGGCACGCCAAAGTGCTCCAGTTCGATGACCGAGGGAATGGCCTCGCGGCACATGTATTCGATCGCATCCTGATCGCCCAGCCAGTCCGAGCCCTTGATGGTGTCGTACATATGCCAGCGCCAGTTGTCTTCACCCATGTTACCCAGTGCTGCGCTCATGCCGCCTTGCGCAGCAACGGTATGCGAGCGCGTTGGAAAAACCTTGGTGATACAGGCCGTTGTCAATCCGGTAGCGGCCAGACCCATGGTCGCGCGCAACCCGGCCCCGCCGGCACCGATGACCAGGACGTCGTACTCGTGCTTGGTGATGTCATATGACTTGGACATTTACGCTCCCAACGCAACTTTCAGGATGGCCATGACGGCCAGCGCGGCTGCCAGCAGCGCCGCCAGCTTGATCACAATCTGCAAGGCCAGCTCGACCCCGCGCTGATGCACATAGTCTTCAATGATGACCTGAAGACCTAGCCGTGAGTGATAAATGGAGACCAGCGAGAACAGAATAGCCATGGACGCGTTGAAGGGTTGACCCAGCCAGGCCGCAGCTTCGGCATGACTGGCTCCGGCCACCGACAACAGCGCCCAAACCAGCCAGGCAACCAGACCAATCATCGCGATGGCGCTGAAACGCTGAGCCCACCAATGGGCCACGCCATCTCCGGCCGAACCATGATTACGGGCATTGGCAAGCGGGGTTCTGAGGCTCATAGCAGGCTCCCCCAGACGATGATGGTCAACACCAACGACAGCGTGACCACCGCCCAGCCCGAAGCGTAGGCCTTACTCAGGTCCAGCAGCCAGCCGGCATCCCATAGCAGGTGGCGGATGCCGTTGAGCAGATGATAAAACAGCGCCTGAGTCCAGATCAGCATCAAAATCAGCCCGGGGATGCTAAAAAGCAGCGCGTTGACGCGATCGTAGGCCTGGGGCCCGGAAGCCAGCGCCAGCAGCCAGGCCACAAGGACCACCAGGCCCGCGCTCAAAACAATCCCGGTCATTCTGTGCGTGATCGAAAGAACAGAAGTCAGCTGGGGGCGATAAATTTGCAGATGCGGAGAAAGCGGTCGATTGTTGCTCGCCATCGTGGATTCCGTGGTGTCAGCGGGTTCTCAAAAGTCAATACAGCGGCCGTTTTTTTCCCAATCGCCGTAGCGGGTCGGCTCCAGGCCGCCGGCCCGACCGCCGATTTCCTTCGGCTTGGGATTCTGCTCAGCCTCAATCTCTTCGGCGCGATTATGCGGCGATTTGGCCTCGTCTTTACGATCTTTTTTGCTAGTCATAATACGATTGTAACCTGTCGACTGAAAGAAACGTCAGCTCATGGACTCTTGGTTTGTCTTGCCCCACTTGGCCGCTGTGCGCATTGAGGGATCGGACGGGATCGCCTTTGCCCAGGCCCAATTCACATCCCCTTTTCCGGACACCGGCGCCCAAGCATGGGGCCTGACCGCCTGGTGTAACCCCAAGGGCCGCGTCTTGTATGTCATTGTGGCGCGCACATATGAAAGTCATGTCGACCTGGTGATACCTATCGACCAGGCATCGGAGCTGTTCAATCGGCTGCGAATGTACGCCATTGGACGCAAAGTCACCCTGCACCACTGTGACCATGTCGCGGGCGCCCTGTCAACCAGCGCCGCAGACGCCGCGCTGGGATTTGATTCCGGGCGATCGCTGGCGGTAAACAAAGCGGCCGCGGCAGCTGCCGAGCCCTTCATACAGGCCTGGCGCGAGGCAGACCTGCGCGCCGGGGTGGCTTGGCTGGGGCCCGCCAGCAGCGGGCAATACCTGCCCCAGGCGCTGGGCCTGGAGGAGCGCGGCGGTTTGAGCTACCGCAAAGGCTGCTATCCAGGGCAAGAGATCATTGCACGAGTGCATTACCTGGGCAAAGCCAAGGATCGTCTGAGCGCCTTCATCCAGCGCGACGCCCAGGACACAGACAGTGATGAGCTTGTAGCCGCTGACGGCAAGCCGGTGGGCCGCGTCCTGCAGTCAATGAGCCGATGCGACACTAACATCGGCCTGGCCGTTGTTTCGGCGGATCTTGCGCCTGAGACGACCGTCCAACGCGGTCGCGCCCAGGTCACACTGTTGCCGCCGGAAGCCCTGTGATAGCATTCGGCGATCAGAATCGGCAAAAACTGCCAGGTCAATGCTCATGAAATCTCTGCTCTCGCGCTGTGGGATTGTGCTGGCGCTTCTTGCAGTGGTCGGCTCGACTTTCGTTGCCGCTCAGACCCAGCGCGCTTACACCCTGTCCGTGCACCCGGCTTTTACGCCGGCTCAGGCCGAGCTGGTCTATCAGCCGCTGGTGGCTTATCTCAACCTTGCGACCGATTACCGGTTCGAGCTCGAAACATCGCGCGACTTCCACCGCTACTGGCTGGATATCCGGCGTGGTGGGCGGCCGGACCTGGTGCTGGAAGACGCTCATCTGATCGCCCTGCGAATACAGCGCCAAGGCTTCATTCCGCTGGTGAGAGCCGACGAGCTGGCAACCTTTTCCCTCCTGAGCGATGATCTGGACGCCACTGATCTGGACGATTTTGTTGGACGTCCGGTTTCCAGCATGCCGGCACCCAGCCTCGGCCACCTGGTGCTGGCCAGCTGGTTTACCAACCCCATGCAACAGCCGGTACTCGATTCCAGCGCGGCCTCTTGGCTGGATGCCGTGGAGATGGTATTCGCCGGAGAAACCGAAGCCGCCGTCGTGCCCCACAATCTGGTGCGACGTTACGTCAACATGAACGAAGTCGCCATTTCCACCGAATTCCCGCATATCACCATCGCCGCCTCACCCGATCTGCCGGACTCTGTCCGGGAGGCGGTGCGCCAGGCATTGCTGGACCTGGCCGAGAATCCAGAGCACTTCGCTGTTTTGCACGAACTCGACATTCAGGCTTTCGTGCCGGCTACGGTTGACGAATATGTCGGGCTGGAGAGCTGGCTGGACTATGTTTTCTCGGCATTCTGACCCTGATTCGGGACACAGCTGAGGTTCGTGCCCGGGCGATCCCTGGGCCCTACGCGTTTTTTACTGGTTAATCGCAATGAATCTGGATAGCCTGACGGCCTTATCGCCGCTTGATGGGCGCTACGCGGCTCGCCTGGGCGGGCTACGTGAATTGTGCTCGGAAGCTGGCCTGATGGCCAAACGAGTGACCGTGGAAATCAGCTGGTTCATGGCGCTGTCGGAATGCGAAGAATTCACCTGGCTGCCGTCGCTGTCGGCGGCAGAGCTTGCATTTCTGGAAGCTCTAGCCGCTGACTTCTCGGTCGCTGATGCGGCTGAAATCAAACGCATTGAAAACGACACCAATCATGATGTCAAGGCGGTGGAGTATTGGCTCAAGGCCAGGCTGGCCGAGCATCCGACATTGTCTGACCGCCGTGAGTTCATCCACTTTGCCTGCACCTCGGAAGACATCAACAACCTGTCTTGGGCGCTGATTTTGCGCTCGGCGCTGACAATCGAACTGGACCCCGTGCTGTCTGATCTGGACGCGGGCTTGCAGGCGCTCGCCGAAAGCACCGCCGGCCTGGCAATGCTGTCCCGCACTCATGGCCAGCCGGCGTCGCCCACCACGCTGGGCAAGGAAATCGCCAATGTCGTTTTCCGCCTGCGCCGCCAGCGCCGCCAGCTGGCCCGGGTTGAAATCAGCGGCAAGATCAACGGCGCGGTCGGCAATTTCAATGCACACATCGTTGCCTGTCCGCACGTCGACTGGAGCGCCATCGCGCGCACCATGGTCGAAGATCTGGGGCTGGTCTGGAACCCGTACACCACGCAGATCGAGCCGCACGACATGATCGCCGAAGCGTGTCACGCCTTGATCCGCACCAATACGGTGCTATTGGACTTCGCGCGCGACACCTGGGGCTACATCTCCATGGGCTATTTCCGCCAGCGCCTGGTGGCCGGCGAGGTCGGATCTTCGACCATGCCGCACAAGGTCAACCCGATTGACTTCGAGAACGCCGAGGGCAATCTGGGACTGGCCAACGCCTTGCTGGCGCATCTGGCCGAAAAGCTCCCGGTATCACGCTGGCAGCGCGACCTGACCGACTCCACCGTACAACGCAGCCTGGGCAGTGCACTGGGTTATTGCGCCCTGGCCTGGCAGTCGCTGTTGCGGGGCCTGCAACGGATCGAAGCCGACCCGAAACGATTGGCCGAGGATCTAGATCGCAGCTGGGAGGTTCTGGCCGAGGCGGTGCAGACCCTCATGCGCCTACATGGCTTGCCGGAGCCGTACGAACAACTCAAGGCGCTGACCCGAGGGCGCGGCATCGACCAGCAATCCCTGCGTCAGTTTATTGAGGAGCTGGATCTGCCGGACGACAGCAAGGCGCGCCTCGGCACCCTGACACCGGCATCCTACACCGGTAACGCCGAACAGATGGCGCGCAGCATCGCGCGCTACGTGTAGAGGGGTGCGGGGCCGGCCGCTGCTGTTGCCAGCCGGAAGCCGGCCAATCGCCGCCGATGGCGGACTAACCAGCCGCCGGCTCGGTTATAATTTTGGGTTATTCCCGTTCCCGGCCAGTTTGGCTACAGAACCATGAGCGAATACCTCAAGCAGCATTACCAAGCCTCTCATTTTTCGGGCGGAAACTCGGCTTATGTGGAGGCGCTGTACGAACAGTGGCTGGACAACCCCGAGACCGTTCCGGATCACTGGCAATCGGTATTTCGGGCGTTAAACGAGACCGGGCAGGATTCACGCCACCAGGCCACGCTGGAACGCTTTCGAGCGCTTTCCGCCAACGGCGCCCTGGACCACGCCCCCGTCATCGCTGCGGAGGATTTCAAGCAGGCCGGCGTGTTGCGCATGATCAACGCGTATCGAGTGCGCGGCCACCAGCGCGCTCAGCTGGACCCGCTGGGTCTCAGCGTGCGGCCGCAAGTGCCTGACCTGGAGCTCGACTTCTATGGCCTGGGCGAGGCCGACCTCGACACCACTTTTCTGACCGGCACCCTGGCCGGCCCCGATCGACTACCTCTGTCTGACATCGTCGACATCTGCCGTGCCACCTACTGCGGCAGTATCGGCAGCGAGTACATGCACATCACCGATACCAACCAGCGTCGCTGGCTGCAGCAGCGCCTGGAGGGTGCCCGCGGCGATTACGTGCCGGAAAAGGAAGAGCGTCTGCGGTTGCTCGACAAACTGTCGGCCGCCGAGGGTATGGAAAAGTACCTGCACTCCAAGTACGTGGGCCAGAAGCGCTTCTCGCTGGAAGGGGCGGAAAGCCTGATCCCGCTGTTCGATACGCTGATCCGCCACTGCGGCAGCCAGGGCGTGAAGGAAATGGTCATCGGCATGGCCCACCGGGGGCGGCTCAACGTGCTGGTCAATATTCTTGGCAAGAGCCCAGGCGAATTGTTTGCCGAATTCGAAGGCGCTCTGGCCAAGGACGACCCGAATCGCTCGGGCGACGTCAAGTATCACATGGGATTCAGTTCCGACGTGCGCACGGCAGGCGGCGTCATGCACCTGGCTCTGGCCTTCAATCCGTCGCACCTGGAAATTGTCAATCCCGTGGTGGCCGGCTCGGCGCGCGCGCGCCAGACCCGGCTGGGCGACCAGACGCGCGAACATGTAATGCCGGTGCTGGTGCACGGCGATGCCGCCATTGCCGGCCAGGGCGTGGTCATGGAACTGCTGAACATGTCGCAGGCGCGCGGCTTCGCGGTCGGCGGCACCTTCCATGTCGTGGTCAACAACCAGATCGGGTTTACCACCTCCAACCCCATCGACGCCCGCTCTACCCTGTACTGCACTGAAGTGGCCAAGATGGTCCAGGCGCCCATTTTCCACGTCAATGCCGACGACCCCGAGGCCGTGCTGTTCGTCACCCGACTGGCGGCTGATTTCCGCCGGGAATTCAAAAAAGACGTGGTCATCGACCTGGTCTGCTATCGTCGCCACGGGCACAACGAGGCCGACGAGCCGGCGGCGACGCAGCCGCGTATGTACGAGGTCATCCGCAAGCTCGATTCCACGCGCAAGCTCTACGCCGATCGTCTGATCAGCGAGCAACTGGTCGACGAGGCACATATCGGCGCGGCAGCCGAAGCCTATCGCAACAAGCTCGACGCCGGCGAACCGGTGGTCGAACTGGTGCCGGAAGAGGACGCGCTGATCACCGTCGACTGGACCCCTTATCTGGACGCCGACTGGCGCGATCCGGCCGATACGCGCCTGAGCCGGGAAGAAATCGAGGCACTCAACAGTGTCCTGACCACGCTGCCCGAGGACTTCCGCCTGCATCGACAGGTCGAGCGCATTATCGAGGCGCGGCGCAAGATGGCAACCGGCGAGCTGCCCATGGACTGGGGCTTTGCCGAAAACCTCGCCTACGCCTCCCTGATCAAGCGTGGCTTCGGCTTGCGTCTGGTCGGTCAGGACTCCGGCCGCGGCACCTTTTTCCATCGCCATGCCGTGCTGCACAACCAGAACGACGGCGGCTCGCTGATGCCCCTGGCCCGCCTGACCGACAACGAGCGCAAGGTCACCATCATCGATTCGCTGCTGTCGGAAGAGGCCGTGCTGGGCTTCGAATACGGCTATGCTACCGCCGATCCCGGCTCCCTGGTCATCTGGGAGGGTCAGTTCGGTGATTTCGTCAACGGCGCCCAGGTGGTCATCGATCAGTTCATCACCTCCGGCGAAACCAAGTGGGGCCGCTTGTGCGGTCTGGTGATGTTTTTGCCGCACGGCTATGAGGGCCAGGGTCCGGAACACTCTTCGGCGCGCCTCGAGCGCTTCATGCAGTTGTGTTCCGGCAACAACATCCAGGTCTGTGTGCCGTCCTTGCCCAGCCAGATGTTCCACATGCTGCGCCGGCAAATGCTCAGGCCGTTTCGCAAGCCGCTGATCGTGATGACACCGAAGTCACTGCTGCGCCACAAGGCATCGGTTTCCACTGTGCAAGACCTCAGCGACGGCACATTCCAGCTGGTCATCGATGACCCGGCCGGACTTGACGCCAAGCGGGTCAAACGCGTGGTTTTCTGTGCCGGCAAGGTGTACTTCGATCTGGCCGCCCAGCGCGACGAACAGGGCATCGACGATATCGCGCTGGTTCGGGTCGAGCAGCTTTACCCCTTCCCGCGCGAGGAACTGCAGGGCATCCTCGAGCGCTACGGTTCGGCTAAAGAGGTCATTTGGTGCCAGGAAGAACCCCTGAACCAGGGCGCCTGGTTCCAGATTCGCCATCACATCCAGGCCTGCATTGGTTCGGGGCAGCGTTTGCGCTATGTGGGCCGCGAGGCCTCGGCATCGCCCGCCGTGGGCTACTACCAGGTTCATCAGGAACAACAAAAACGACTCGTGAGTGAGGCACTGACTCACGGCAAAGGCACGGATTAAGGAGCAAACACGCATGAGTATCGAAGTCAAGGTCCCCAATTTGCCGGAGTCGGTCTCGGACGCGACCGTGGCCAAGTGGCACAAGAAGCCGGGCGACGCGGTGGCGCGCGACGAAAACCTGGTGGACCTGGAAACCGACAAGGTGGTGCTGGAAGTGCCGGCGCCGGCTGACGGCATTCTCAAGGACATCAAGGCCGACGAGGGGGAAACGGTCACCGAGGGCGCCCTGCTCGGGCTGCTGGAGGAAGGCGAGGCCCCCGCGGCCGGCGATGACAAGAAGGACACCAAGGCCGACAAGACCGATGGCGACAAAAGCAGCAGCGCTACCGATTCGGACTCCAAGCCGACGCCCGCTGCGAAAGCCGAAGCCAAGGCCGGACAGGACGATCTGGCTCCGTCGGTGCGCCGCCTGGTCGGCGAGCACGGCGTCGACCCGTCCGGGGTCGAGGCTAGCGGTCGCGGCGGTCGCCTGACCAAGGGCGATGTCCTGGCCCACCTCAAAGGCGCAGGCCCGAGACCGGAAGAGCGGGTCAAGATGTCGCGCCTGCGCTCGCGCATCGCCGAGCGCATGAAAGACGCCCAGAACACCGCGGCGATCCTGACCTCGTTCAATGAAGTCAACCTGCAGGCGGTGATGGACATCCGCAACCGCTACAAGGACGACTTCCTCAAGCGCCACGACGTCAAGCTCGGCTTCATGTCGTTTTTCGTCAAGGCCTGTTCGGAAGCGCTGCGCAAGCATCCGGTAGTCAATGCTTCCATCGACGGCGACGAAATCGTCTACCACGGCTTCCAGGATATCGGCATTGCCGTGTCCACCGAGCGCGGTCTGCTGGTGCCCATCCTGCGTGACGCCCACCGCATGGGCCTGGCCGACATCGAGGCCGCCATCGCCGATTACGCCGAACAGGCGCGCAAGGGCACGATCAAGCTTGAAGACCTGCAGGGCGGCACCTTCACCATCACCAACGGCGGCGTATTCGGATCACTGCTGTCCACCCCGCTGTTGAACATGCCGCAAAGCGCCATCCTGGGCATGCACGCGATCAAGGAGCGCCCCATCGCCGAAAACGGCCAGGTCGTGATCCGCCCGATGATGTACATCGCCCTGTCCTACGACCACCGCATCATCGACGGCAAGGACGCCGTCCAGTTCCTGGTGGCGGTCAAGCAGGCGCTCGAGGACCCGGCGCGGATGCTGCTCGGACTTTGAGAACTGAGATATGAAACCGCAGATAAACGCAGATAATCGCAGATAAACGCAGATAAAAAGAATCGTTGTAGCCAAGACCCAGCAGAGATACCAACTCGTTTGTATCTGCGTTCATCCGCGTTCATCTGCGGTTAAAAATCCAAAAAATCCAAGGAATGACGATGTCTGACAAGGAATTCGATCTGATCGTGATCGGCGGCGGGCCGGGCGGCTACGTGGCCGCGATTCGCGCCGCGCAGCTGGAAATGAAGGTCTTGCTGATCGACGATCGCCAGGACGAAAATGGCAAGCCGGCCCCGGGCGGCACCTGCCTCAATGTCGGCTGCGTGCCGTCCAAGGCGCTGCTGGATTCATCCAAGCACTATCACCACATCCAGCACGACTATGCCGC
>SLJA01000076.1 GCA_007135355.1 Wenzhouxiangella sp. | reverse complement strand
CTGACCCGGTTGTAGAACAAGGCCACTTCGCCGCTGAAGTCACGGCTTTGCCACTTCGAGCCAAAATCCAGCGAGACGGAACGCTCGGAATCCAGTTCCGGGTTGCCGATGATTTCAACCCGGCGCACCACCGACACCAGCGCGCGCTGGTAGCGCTCGGCCAGGTCGGGCGCACGGAAACCGGAGCCGAGATTGCCGTAGATCATGTGCTCCGGCGTGCGCTGAAAGACCAGGGCCAGGTTGCCGCTCAAGCCCGTTTCGGAATCCGAGGTATCGGAAATCTGATCCTCGACCGAGAAATAATCCACGCGCACACCGCTGATCAGCTCCCAGCGCGGCGCAAACTTCCAGTTGTCCTGCACATACAGGCCGGCGCGGTACTGCTCGGCATCCACGCGCTGAATCGGCGTTGGCCCCGGCACCAGGCCGGGCGAGGGCGGACCGAGTGGGAACAGCTGTTCGCGAGTCTCGATCTCAGGCCCGACCGACTCGTCATAGCCAAAATCGGCGCCGACGGTCAGGATGCGATCGCCAAAGTCGAAGCGCAGGCGCGGGCTGATCTCGAAGGTGTTGATGCGATCGTTGGTCTGCACCCGCACCGCCTCGACACGGGTCGGCGGCGGCGGCGGAAAGAAGACTTCCGGAGTAGTGCGGTCAAACTGGCGGCGAATCTGCTGCCAGTACACGCCCAGGTAGAACTCGGCCAGGCGCGGCGACAACTCCAGCGACTGCCACTGCGCGCCCACCAGTGAGCGCTGATAGAGCGGGAACTGGAAGCGCAGCGGACCTACGCCGACCGGGCCGAATGGAATGCCCGAATCCTCGACCTCGACATCGGTATCGCGGCTGAAATTGGCCAGCAGGCTTAGATTGTGCTGCTCGCTGATGTCGATATCGACCCGAGCAAAACCGGATGTCTTGTCGGTCGCCCCACTGGTGGCCTGCGTACCGTCGGCCAGACTGGGGTTGTCGTTGGTCGAGTAGCTGCCACCGAACACGCTGCTGACCCGCTCGTTGCCGACATCAAAAAACGCCGAGCCGCGGTGCAGGTTGAAGGCGTCATCGTAGGCATAGGCCACGCCGCCATTGAAGCCCGGCGCGGAGCGCCGGCGCGGCTGGCGGGTAATGACATTGATAACCCCGCCAAAAGCATCGGTGCCGTACAGCACCGAGTTCGGCCCGCGCAGGATTTCAATGCGCTCGACCGAAAAGGTGTCGTAAATACTCAGCGAACCGCCGCCATAGCCGGTGCCCTGACCGGACAAGCGCACGCCGTCGGTCAGGGTCAGCACGCGCTGCGAACCCAGGCCGCGCAAGGTGAAGCCCTGCTGCCAGAAGCTCAGAACCTCGCCGGAGGGCCCCAGACCCACCGAGGGCTGGCGCTGGATGGCCTGGGTCAGGTCGATCGGCAGCTGCTCGTCGAGCTGCTGACGCGTGATCACGTCGACCGCCTGCGGCACCTCCATCTGCATGCGTTCACGGCCACGCTCGGCGGTCACGCTGATCCGATCGTCCAGCTCGTCTTGCAGCTCAGCGGCCTCGTCGGCGAAAACTTGCGGCGCGCCGAACAGCGCCAGGGAGATCACGAGCGGCAGTATGCGGGTGGGGTAGGTTTCAGCCATATCAATCGTTGCACAGTTGTTAACGGGAATAATGATCACTCGGGGCGATTGAACAAGCAAACCCCAAAGTCTTAACCAGAAATTATCGCTCAGACCTGTGGTCTGAGTGGTGATATCACCTGCAGCTTGACCCGTAGAGACTAAACTGCCGCTTGTCATGGCCCTTTCGGTGGCCACCGGAGTCGAGAGAAATGAAGAAATGGATGTTAATCGCCGCAGCCATTGGCGTCATCGGTACGCTGGCTTGGTGGCGCCTGGGCGGACAGGATGAAACCGACGCCCCGCAGATTGATCGAACGGCCTTGAGTCGCGGCGATATCGTGCAGGTGGTCTCGGCGGTAGGGTCGGTACGTGCGCTCAACACCGTCGAAGTCGGCTCGCAGCTATCGGGGCAGATCGCCGAACTGTTCGCCGATTTCAATACGCCGGTCGAGGCCGGAGATCTGCTCGCCCGCATTGATCCGCAAAGTTTCGAGCGCCGGGTGCAGGAAGCCGAAGCCGGGCTGGCCGTGGCCGTGGCCAGTGTGGCCATTCAGCAGGCCAGCATCGGACGGGCCGAGGTGCTGCAAGACAACGCTCGGCGCGAACTGGAACGCCAGCGCTCGCTGATCGGCCGCGGCGGGGTGTCCGAAGCCGCCCTCGAACTGGCCGAGGCCAACTACCGCAATACCGGCGCCGATGTCGACATCGCCCGCGCCCAGTTGCGTAGCGCCGAGGCCACGGTACTGCAGCGCGAGGCTGCCCTGGAAGCAGCCCGAATCGACCTGGAACGAACCGAGATCCGCTCACCGATCAACGGCGTGGTCATCAACCGCGCGGTCGATCTGGGCCAGACCGTGGCCGCCAGTCTGCAGGCGCCGGTGCTGTTCACCATCGCCCAGGACTTGAGCGAAATCCGCATCGAGGCCAGCGTCGACGAAGCCGACATCGGCAATGTGCGCGATGGCGCCGAGGCACGCTTCACCGTCGATGCTTTCCCCGACCGCGAATTCAACGGCCGCGTGGCCCAGGTGCGTCTGGCCCCCAACGAGGCCCAGAACGTCGTGACCTACACCGTAGTCATCAACGCCGCCAACCCCGGCCGTCGCCTGCTGCCGGGCATGACGGCCAACATCGACCTGGTCACCGGCACCCAGCAGAATGTGCTGCGGGTCGACAACCAGGCGGTGCGCTTCCGTCCGCCAGACGAGCTGGTTGCGGCGGTGGACAACGGCGCGGCGCCGGCACGCGGTGGCCCGGGCGGCGGCCGCAACCCGGGCGCCGAACTGGCCGAGAATCTGACCGATCTGGGCGTGGCCACCGACACCATCGCCGCCATCCAGACCGACATGCGCGAGTCCTTCGGCGCCATGCGCGGCATGTTCGCCTCGGGCGCCGACCCCGACACCATTCGCCAGCGCCTGGAAGGCATGACCCGGGAGGTGCTGCAACGCCATTTGAGCCCCGAGCAGCTCGAGGCGGTCACCGCCTTGCAGCGCGAACGCGCCAACACCCGTCCGGCGGTGCTGTACACGCTCAATAGCGACGGCATGCTGCAAGCACGCCGGGTTCGACTCGGCTTGAGCGATGATCGCTTTACCGAAATCGTCGACGGCGAACTGAACGAGGGTGACGAAGTGGTCAGCCGCATTCGCCGGGCACGGCCGCGCTAGGGGAGCCTCCAAATGGATATGGCCACCGAACAAGCCCTGGTCGACTGCGTTGGCCTGTCCAAGGACTACATCATGGGCGACAACGTCATCCATGCCCTGCGTGAGGTGCATGTTTCGATCCAGCGCGGGGAATTCGTCGCCATCATGGGCCCGTCCGGCTCGGGCAAGTCGACCTTCATGAACCTGGTCGGCGCACTCGACACACCCACTGCCGGCACGCTGAAAATCGCCGGTCAGGACATTGGCCGGATGAGCAGTGACGCGCTGGCCCGGCTGCGCAACGAGACCTTGGGTTTCGTCTTCCAGCAGTTCATGCTGCTGGCCAAGACCGATGCCATCGACAATGTGAAATTGCCGCTGATGTACACGCGCATGGACGCGGCCGAAAAGGACCGTCGGGCCAGAGCCGCGCTGGAGCGGGTGGGCCTGGGCCAGCGCATGGATCATCGGCCCTCGCAGCTCTCCGGCGGCCAGCAACAGCGCGTCGCCATTGCGCGGGCCCTGGTCAACCAGCCGCAGATGATCCTCGCCGATGAGCCCACCGGGGCGCTGGACACGGTCACGGCCGCCGAGATCATGGCGCTGCTGGAAGACCTGAACGATGAGGGCGTGACCATCGTCTTGGTCACCCATGAAGAAGAAATCGCCGAGCACGCGCGCCGCATCATTCGGTTCAGGGACGGGCGCATCATCGAAGACAGTCGCCGGGAGGCCCAGGCCGCATGAGCGCCGTGATTGATCCGAAGCAGGGGCAGCTGGCCATCGAGGAGCGTCCAGCGGCGGTCGGGGTGCAGCTTTCGGCCAGCCTGGCGATTGCCTTGAAAGCCATCCGCACCAACTCGGTGCGCAGCTTCCTGACCATGCTTGGCATCATCATCGGTATCGGCGCTGCCATCGTGTCGGTGTCGATTTCCCAGGGTGCCGGCCAACAGCTGCAGGAACAAATCCAGGCTTTTGGCACCCACGTACTGCAGGTGCGGCCCGGCTCGAGCTTTTTCGGCGGCCGCCGCCAGGGCGCCGGCACGGCACGGCCGCTGACCGATCGCGATGTTGAAGCCATCGCCGAGCTCAGCGACCAGGTCGAGGCCGTCTCGGGCCGGATTCAGTCGAACGTCACCCTGGTGGCCGGCGGCCGCAACTGGCCGACCCAGGTTCAGGGCGTGGGCCCGGACTTCGCCATCACCCAGAGTCGGGAGGTCATCGAGGGCCGCAACTTCAGCGAGGGCGAGGCCAGAAGCGGGGCGACCGTCGCGCTGGTCGGCCAGACCGTAGTCAACGAGTTGTTCGACGGCATCGACCCGATCGGGACCCGCATCCGCATCAACCGCACGCCGGTCACCATCATCGGCGTACTCGAAGAAAAGGGCGCCAACAACTTCGGCCAGGACCAGGACGATGTGATCTGGATGCCGCTGGAAGCGGTTCGCTCGCGCATCAGCCGCGGCGCCGGCAGCGTTCCCGACAACGCCGGCACCATCACGATCAAGGTCTGGGACGATCTCGACGTACTTGATGTGCAGGCCGAAATCGAAGACTTGTTGCGCCTGCGCCGCAACCTCCGCCCGGGCGCCGAAGACGACTTCGCCGTGTTCAACTTTGCCGAGTTCATTCGCGCCCGCAACGAGACCCAGGCCCTGCTCGGCTTTTTGCTGGCGGCCTTCTCGGCCACCTCGCTGGTGGTCGGCGGCATCGGCATCATGAACATCATGCTGGTCTCGGTGACCGAACGTACCCGTGAGATCGGTCTCAGGCGCGCGGTCGGTGCCCGTCGGCGCGACGTGCTGACGCAGTTTCTGGTCGAGGCCACGGTACTGGGCCTGATCGGCGGCATCATCGGCATGCTGGCCGGGGTGGGCGGCACCTATCTGGCCTCGCACCTGGGCGAATTCCCGGTCCTGATCAGCCCGTGGACCCTGGCCGGCGCGGTCGGTATCGCCGTGTTCATCGCCGTATTCTTCGGCTACTACCCGGCCCGCCGCGCCTCCCGCCTGGATCCGATCGAGGCGCTCCGGTTCGAGTGATCAGCCCGCCGTGGCGGAAAGCTCGACGACAGCCTGCCGCACGGGAATCGCCTGAATCTCGGCGCTGATTGGATAGGCCTGATCACCCGGGTACACGACCAGCCGGCGCTCGGGTTCGAGGTCGGCGCAGGCGCTATGGAATCCCTTGTCCACTTTGGGTGACAGACTGCGCTTGATTTCGATGGCCCAGGGCGGTCGATCCGGGAAGCTCAGTAGCAGATCGATTTCGGCGCCGCCGCTGGTGCGATAGAAGTATCCCTCGACGCCATCGGGCAGGACGGCCATGACTTGTTCGATGACGAAGCCCTCCCAGCTGGCACCCACTACGGGATGCGACAGCAGCGCATCGTAGTCTCCAATGTTGAGCAGCGCATGGGCGATACCGCTGTCGCGAATATAGACTTTGGGCGATTTGACCAGCCGCTTGCCGACATTGGCGTGCCAGGCGGGAAGGCGGCGCAGCAGCAGCAGGTCAATCAGTAGGTCGACGTAGCCGCCGGCCGTCTTGACGTCAACACCTAGGTTGCGCGCCAGTTGGGCGACGTTGAGCATCCCGCCCTGATGATGAGCAAGCATTGTCCACAGACGGCGCAGGCGGTCAGCCGCAATGCGAGGCCCGAACTGGGGAATATCTCGCTCAAGGTAGGCGCGGATGAAATCCAGTCTCCAGCGCAGACTCTGCCCGTCGCCATCGGCCAGGTAGCTGTCGGGAAAGCCGCCACGCAACCACAGTCGATTACGAGCAGCCCGGCTGTCTTCGATTTCGAGGGCATCAAAGGGACTGAGCTCGAGGTAGCTCACTCGCCCGGCCAGGGTTTCTCCGGATTGTCGCAACAACTCAAGCGCTGCCGAACCGAGCAAAAGAAACATGCCGCTCCGGCGGCCCTCCCGTCTTGCTCGATCAATCAGGCCACGCAGCACCGGAAACAATCCGGGAACGCGATGGATTTCGTCGAGAATGACCAGTTTGTCGAGGTGTTCCGACAGGTAGAGTTCCGGCTCGGCCAGCCGGGCGCGATCCTGTTCTGATTCAAGATCGAGGTACAAGGCCTCCTGCCTGGCCGCCAAGTCCAGCGCCAGAGTGGTCTTGCCCACCTGGCGTGGTCCGAGCAGCACCACTACTGGCACTTCCGACAGTCGTTGAGTCAGACTGGAGAACATCCTGCGGTTTTTCATCCTTGCAATGTTGGATTGTTATTCCATGAATTGCAAGGATATTGGGCTTTGTTTTCCCGCCGTGATGATCGGCTGCCGGCCCGGTCGGCCTTGCTCATGCCACCGCGCTATGATCCGGGTCCTGGGTTTGCCGCGTGGAAATCAAGGCCATGATCATTCAGTCGCTGCTCGACACCGACATCTACAAGTTCTCGATGATGCAAGCCG
>SLJA01000332.1 GCA_007135355.1 Wenzhouxiangella sp. | reverse complement strand
TGAATCTGCCTGGGCCGGCAACGCCCCCAGGCCGAGCAGGGCAAACAGCATGCGGCGAAGCGTGGTCATGATATCGATCGGTTTTCGAATCAGTCCGGCATGGTAGCCGAAAGCGCGGAGCCGGCAAGGTCAGGTGCCGTTTAGCCCGCAGCCGGCGCTAGGTCCATGAATTCCGCGCTGGGCGTCGCGCTCGCGAGCTGGCGTTGCGCAGCGGCTTCCCGCAGTTCGTCGAGCGGATCCAGTCCAGAGCTTCGCGGCCACCGTTGCATGGTATTGCCCGATTGATTACCCTCATTCGCTTCAGTTTCGATGGGGAGAGCATAAGCATGGCCACGCCTGATTTCCCAGATAGTTGTCGTTTCCTTCGCCGGCTGATGTGTCTGGGCCTGCTCACGGCCTATGTAGCTGTTCACGCGTTTCATCCAGAGGCGCCCCATGACCAGGCCGCCTCACCACCCTACCCCGGTCCCTTGCCGAAAGCGCTGGATGAGGATCAGGCGACTGACGCAGAGGGCCTGTCTGCCATGTCCGAGCGTGCGCTTCAGGCAGCGCTGCGCGCGAGACGGGCTTATTTCAAGGATTCCGGCTGGGACTTTCAGCCAAGAAATGACTTGAAGCCCTCGGAAGTCGAGGGCTTGGCGGACCCCGGTCTGGCCGCCGATCTGCGACGTTCCGGCCTGACCCGTACCGGTGGCACAAACGATGAGCCCACCGGCGAAATAACCCTGCCCGTTGATCCGGACCAAAGTTGCCCCGGCTTTTATGTGCTGCGCACTCACAGCGGTGCCAGTTCAGTGTCGGGCCGCTTCGGTGTGGAGCTGCTGTTGCGCGGGCAGGGTTCGCGCACGCTGCAGGGCGGTCTGAACTTCGGAGGTCGCGCCACCCATGAGGTCGGCGGGTTTGCCGCCTTCAACATCGCCAATCGTCACAGCGAGGATCAGGTGGTCAATATTGGCCTGGACGCCGCGTCCGCCGGCAGGCTTGTGCTGGAGCGCCGTGCTGGGGGAACGACCACCGTCATTGTCGATCAGGCCGTGAGCACCGGCGAGACGGCGGTCAGCGCAACGGTCACACCCGGCTTTTATGTCGTGTCCTATCGCCCCAACTCGACCAGCGACGTCCGCTATTCGATTTCGGCTTTGACCTCTTATGCTGACCGCTCCGGTGGCGGTTTCCAGGGTGGGGTCGTGTTTGGCGGCTTCCACGATCCCGAGCGGAGCGCAAGCGGATTTGGCGGCTTCTGCATCGCCGAGCCCTACGCCGTCGAGGTCAAGGTGTTATCGCAGCCCAGTTATGGCAGCTCCGGGGCGCGCGGGATGGCGTTTTCTCTGGCCTCGGGCGATGGTTTGGTCTACCTCGACTCGCGACTGCAGAGTTTTCAGGATTGTCCCGAGTGCCCGACGATGATGGAGATTCCGGGCGGCACCTTCATTCAAGGCAGCACGGACAGCGAGCCACAGCACGGCGCCAATGAGCGCCCCCACCGCCAGGTCGACGTTACCGGGTTTGGCCTGGGCCGAACGGCGGTGACATTCGAGCAATGGGATGCCTGCGTTGCCGACGGTGCCTGCTCGCACGTGCCGGATGACGAAGGATGGGGCCGAGGCAGTCGGCCGGTGATCAATGTCAGCTGGAACGATGCGCAGGAATACGTGGCCTGGCTGCGGGTCAAAACCGGTCGCAATTATCGGCTGCCCAGCGAGAGTGAGTGGGAGTATGCCGCGCGCGCCGGCACACAGGATCGCTTCAATACCGGGGACTGCCTCGATACCCGTCTGGCCAATTTCCAGGGCGGCGCCCCGGCCGCCGGCTGTCCGGGCGGGGAGTTCCGCGGGCAGACCCTGCCGGTGGCGAGTTTCGCTCCCAACAGCTGGGGACTGCACGACATGCACGGCAACGTCTGGGAGTGGGTGGCAGATTGCTGGAACTGGGGCTATTGGGGCGCCCCACCGACGGACGGCAGCGCCTGGCTGACCGGCTCCTGCCAAGAGTCGCCATTGCGTGGCGGGTCCTGGGCCATGGGCGGACGCGCGATTCGTTCGGCATCACGCGGCTACGATCAGAAATCAGTTCGGAATCGGTTTCGAGGGTTCCGCGTCGCTGTCGACACCGATGAAGCAGCGCCCAATCGAACCTTCGCACACGAAGCGATCAGCAGTCCGAGTCCGGAATCCCAGCGCGTGGCAGACGACATGCCCGAGCCCGGCGACCGAATTATCGGCCCGGGCGTGGTGCTTGACGAGCGTGGCGATGTGATTGTGGAGACCCTTCCATCCGATGCGGTCACCGGCGTCAGCGATGCCGAGCTGCAAGCCCAACGGTATTTTTCCACCATGGCAGGGCCGAGTGCCTCGACTACCGTGTTGACAGGGCGTTTTGTCAGCAGTTCCGGTCGCGCACTCGACTATCGCCTGGCGCTTCCACAACACATCGACCTGACCGAGCCGAAGCCGGTTCTGATTTATTTCCACGGCAATAACCGGGCCAGCAAGCAACAGATCCTGGATTCCTTTTTTCCCGGGGTTGCCTGGCGGGGCGAACAGCGTGAATTGATTCCGATCACGGTTTCATCCCCGGAAACCCGCAACCCGCCCCAGGAAGAAACCCGCCAGTGGATGAGCGAGGATCAACCCTTGCTGGATGAGTTCCTGCAGTTTGGCCTGAGCCCGTATTTCACTCCTGATCATCACCAGTTCTATTTCGCCGGGGGGTCGCAAGGCACCTGTTTCCTGCATGACTTCATGCAAAGTCATGGCGAGAATTACGGCGGCGGTTTTTACGGAGGCTGCGGGTGTTACAACTCGCCTGATCCCACCTGGGACCCAGCGAACGAGTTCCTGCAGCGCATGCGGGTCTACATCAACACCACCAGCGGCGACTTTCTCTACGAACATGGGCACCGCGGCTATGCTTTCTACAAGTACACCATCGGCCTGAATACCCGCGGTGATCTTGAACAGGAGGGACCGCACTGCTCGCTTCATTGGCAACAAATGGATATCGCCCTGGACTGGTTCACCGGCGCCCTGGAGATTCCCGAACCCGCATTCTCACCGCACTGGCAGCGAATCAGTCCCGCTTCTGGGGTCGAAGGCTTGACCATCGATGGCACGGGTGCGGTGTGGATGGCGATCAACGACGCCGAAAATGAGCGAGCGAAGATCTGGCGTCAGGCTGCAGCGGATCCCGACTGGGAGCTGGTCAACCAGCTTGATGGGGTACCCAGAGATCTGGTCAGCGATGGCGAAACCCTGTTTCTGACCCTGAATCGGGAACTGCTGCGATCCAGCGACCGCGCCCAGAGCTTTTTCAGTGTTGATCCTGCTGCCGGACAAACCAATCGAATCGTCATGGGCGGCGACAACTTCCTGCATCGCGCCACCGGCAATTTCAATCCGGGCTGGGGGGCATGGGACCGCAACGGCGAACTTTTTTTCAGCACGGATGCGGGCCAGTCGTGGGAAAGCTACGGCACCAACATTGAATTGGCCAGCCGCGACTCAGTCTCCCACATCAACGATTCGCGCGCCATTGCCATTGATCAATCCAGACGCTGGTACAGCGCAAGCCCTGCCCGTGCGACGCTCTATCAATGGGCGCCGATTCCCGAGCATCTGACCCAAGTGGTCGGCGCAAGCTGGGACGGGCGCTCGATCTGGGCCATGGCCATCGACAGCGCCCAGACAGCGCACATATTGCGCTCGACTGACGAAGGCGGAACATGGCAAGAAATCCCCTTGCCCGAACCCATCGACAATCTGTTTTGGGGATCCGGAAGCGGTCACACTCTGACAGCCCTGGAACCCGGCGTGGTGCTCATGCGTGGAGGCGCGCACTCCGCCTGGATCACTTTCGACGAGGGCGAATCCTGGCAAAGAAAGCCCGGCCTGGAAACCGCTTTCGACGGCTCGCCTCGTCCGCGCGGCTTTGTTGCCGCAAGAAGCGGCGAGGTGGTCTACACCGATGGGAGCGCGGTCTTTCGGCTGCGGCTTGAGGAATAAGGGGCAGCCGCCTGAGATCCCAATATTGGGTATATCAATCCGATTGGAAGCGATCAGAAAAAATCGATGTGACTCCGCCGGTGTCAAGAAATACCGGTATTTCGATCATCGAAATTCGAGGGTCATCAACAGTCAAGCAGAGGGAAGCTGCATATATCGTATCAGCAGAGAGCTCGCTGGCATCGACATTGATTGTGATTGTTTGAGAAGACTCGGTTGCTACTTGGCCAGTTTCCGGGGCAATCGATGTGATCCAGCTAACACTGGACGGCGCATCACATCCCGGCGGCAGGGGCGTCTTATGCAGAGTGATCTCAACATCGCTCCACTCCATGATGGCTTCGGAATCGGCGTGGTCGCCAGAGAACCATATCCGCCATAACCCCTCGTCCTGAGCTGGCTGATTGAGCATTGATTCGGCAAAAGACGTCTCATAATAACCATTATTGGCCGCACCCATGAAGGACCATGGCCGCGTCACCCATCCAAACCATAACTGGGCACCATCGGGCGGCTGAATCACCATTGTGAGATCGGAAGCCAATACTCCCTGGTCCAGCTCGACCTCTCCACCGAAACTGATACCGACGACTTCGCCTCTTGTCTGGAATCCACCAACGCGCTCGTGAAGCTGCCAACGCCGGTTCCCTGCATCGGATAGCCCAGCCACGCTGAGAGTTGGGAAGTGCAGCGTCTCATCCAAATCCGCCGAGTGCCTCTCGGACAGCTCTGCGCCACCGCCATTTGTATCTTGGATACTAAAACCAAATGGCCCAGACCCTTGGTTGACCAGACTAAATTCGGTGACTAGAGCCTCCCCGGGAACCGCCTGAATCAGTATTTGGCCCGGGATAACCGCTGGTTCAGGAAGGGACTCATCTCCTGCCTGCTCAAAATCGCTGACTATCGGTCCGATTCTACGAGCGACCTCTGCATTGTTGCGCTGGCCCTGAATGCCGGTGGGTTGCAGGTCAATCAAGACCTCGGGATTAGAAAAGTGCGGTCGGCGCAGACAGCCACTGTCGCATTCGGATGCATAAGACATCACCGTTCGAAACTCACCATCAACGAAGTGGCCGAAGGCGAAGCCGTACGACGCGTCGTTTGGATCTGGCCCGTTGGCTGGGTCATGCTCCATACCCAGGTTGTGCCCATACTCGTGGGCGAGGGTCAGATTGCCCACAGCGCAGCCCACTGCCGTGGCCTGGTAGCCGAAGCTGTAGAACTCCGGACCCGGATTACGCTGAACATAAGCACACCCGCAATACCCACCCATGGTGATCAAAGCTACCAAGTCGGCCTGATACTCCATTCGCAAACTCTGCAGGCTCGGATTATTGCGCGCTGCTGCGAGATCGCCAGACTGACCGCCGCACTGGTTACTTTCTTGAGACGAGACTTCTGCGAAGTGAACGATTCGGATAGCCAGCTCTACATCACTGTTGACGAAACTGAGATTGGTCAAATCGACACCAAGCTGCAGGAAGGCGTGGGTTTGGTCATGTCCACCCAAGTGCCGACGCGACGCCGGCGTGTAAGCCATTAAACTGTCAACACGGACTGAAGTCGGCCCGAAATCCCACGGTTCTTGAGATGACTGCGACTCGAACGCTCTTTCCGCGGGGCGTGTTTCCGGGTTGCGGAAATCTCGACGGGGCGATTCTGCACCGGAACACTCCGGGAATCTCGCATCATCCAGAGCGATGAGTACTGTGCCGTGCTCGGCAGCTGGCCTGATTTCCCAAGAACGCTCAGCTTCGAAAATCTTTGCCGCCATCCAGCCGCGACGCAAAGTCAGCACTACTTGAGTACCGTCGGCGGGTACCCGCCCAATCCAAGTCTGGTCATCCGGCGCCCTGAACACCAGCTGTTCCCGGACCGCCAACTTCACGTCCCGACCCGGCAAAGGAATGGGCAATTGGCTCACATCCTCAGCCAATAGGTCAGGATCAAAATCAATTCGCCAGACCGCCTCTGCTGCAACCGAGAGTTCACTAGCACGATCCATCAGAGGCTCTTTGAGCTCCCACGCCGCTTGGGCGTAAGGACTGTGTATCGCGATGAATATCGTTGAAATCAGAATCAAACGCACGAAAACTCCTTGAAACCAAGATCCCCAATGCCCCCATCCGGTGATCGGAAAACATCATTCAGCTACTAGCCCGGGACAAGCAAACAACCGAAGCAACGAACCCTAACGTATTTGAAAACCGCTTTCAACGGCTGCTATTGCCAGGTATGCCCGTTTAGCTGACCTACTGACTGATCAGGATGTCCGCCGGCACTTGGCCGAACGGCTCGGAGACCATGGTCCGGGCGCGAGCGCCCTGCCCCCCAGCGACTAATGTTTCCCATAATCCCTCGCTGGCCACCCATCTGAATGTGTCGGTTCTTTTCCCCGATGAAGTGGTGAGAATGACGTTCACGGTCTCGAGTGCATCCGCTTGAAACCTGCAACTTCTGTTCGAAGAGGCGCTGCCGGCCTATGAGCCGGCAGCGTTTTTTTCATCTGTCATAACGCTCCGGTAGTCATTCGTGCTATTCTCCGCTCCGCACGGAGTCGGTCAAGCAGATCGACACGAACCAGTGCCCTCTCGCGGATTGAATGTTTTCCAAGGCCTCTCCCCGATTTGTCTCGCGCGCCGTGTAATAGCGGCCTGCACACCAAGCCTTGGTCAACAAGGAAAAACAATGTCTTTCGATACCCT
>SLJA01000080.1 GCA_007135355.1 Wenzhouxiangella sp. | reverse complement strand
GGTCATGGGCGCAAAGCTCAGTTCGAGCTCACAGCTTGCACCGGGTTCCAGCGCGCTCCCAACCTGGCAACCGCCACCCGCAATCTCGAAGACTGGATCACCAGAGACGTTCAGCGTTGCGATCTCCGACGTCATTGCGCCCTCGGGTGCGGCGTTGCTGACGACGACGATCTCAGATGCCAGGTTGCCCTCAATCACCTCTCCGAAACCCACTTCAGTCCTATCCGTGTCGAGCATGGCTAAGGTCTGGCAGCTGACCAGCACATCGTCGATGTCACTATCGCCGATGACACCCTCTCCATTGCTTACTTCACATAGCTGGGCTGGAGAAGTCGGGTGGGAGCTGACAGTTACGGCATAGGAATCGCCGGGGAACAGCGGCGTGGCAAAGGTGAAATCACCATCTTCGGCAATGGCAAGATCATCCGCGCCGTTGTTTTGCAACACCAGACCGCTGCCGGCCAAGCCCTGCACCGTGCCACCTACGCTAACCGGATCCGTCTCGTCCAGTACGCAAGCACGAACTTCAATCGAGTCCACATGCCAGCCTACCCGGGAAACCGAAGAGTCGGTGCCGAAGCGGAACCGGAATTGAACGTCTTCACCAGCCCAGGCGTCGAGGTTGATCGCGTAGCGTTCCCAGAAATCGCGCGGGTCGCCGCACCAGCCGGGCAGGTCCCCAAGTGGGTTACTGAAGCCGCCGCTGATGTCGCCGTCGTACTCGCGAACGAGAATGTGCTCATTGCCGACCGTGGCCCAGTTGGCACCGCCGTCGGTGGAGATTTCCAGTAGGCCACCATCGAAGCAGCCATCAGCGGCGCTTTCGATTGCCTGCCAATTCTGGAAATTGAGGAACAAGCCTTCCGTGTCGGCCGGCAGACTGACTGACGGCGAAGCCAAGCGCTGATCAGAGACCGAGGCGATGTTCTCGGCAAACATCGAGAAGCCGCCGCTATGGGCCTGGTCCGCACTGGGCACCCATGTCACCGCGCCGCTTGAACCGGCAGTACTCCAGCCAGCTGGCAGCGAGCCATCGGCGAAGTCTTCGAAGAACAGGGTTTCGATCTCGGTACCGAGCGGACAGTCACCGGGCAAGGCTTCGGTGCTGAACGAAACGGCCGCCGACCAGGCGCCGTCGCCGCAATCGTTACTGGCTCGCACCCGCAGGTAATAGGTTGAGTTCGTCTCCAGTGCCGAGCTGACGGTATAGGTAGTATCAAACGAGTTGGCGGAGTACACCACATCGGCAAATGCGGCATCTCTCGCAATCTCGATTTGATAGTTGAACGCCTGGTTGGCAGGCGTCCAGGTCAGCGCGGGTTCAATCGACACCCCGACCGCTCCATTGGCGGGGCTGGTAATCGTGGCCAGGGCGGGGGCGTCATCGCTCAGGGTGACGCTCAAGCCGACCGAAGCATCTCCGTCATCGCTACTGCCTTCCAGCGTGAACGAAAACGTGCCGGTACCGGCGGCGATCAAATCACTCAAGGTCAGCAGGCTTTCGCCAGGTGGAGTGACCGGATTGACCGAGAAATCGGCCCCTATCCCGGCTGGCAAATCGACAGCAGTCAAGATGACCGGCGCGCTGGCATCGCCGGACTGGGTCACGTCGATCTCGATGGCCAGGTCATCGAATCCGCACTGCCCAATCTGGGTGTTTTCGGGTACAAGACCAAAACCACTGCCGTCGATACCATCAATGAACTCCGGGTTGAGACCGAGGGGGTCCAGATAATCACGCATGCGCGTAGTGGCTGTGCCCATGCCTTCCTAGGCATGCCAGAGACCGCCGTAAAGGTCCGACAGGCTGGCACCGGTCGCGCCGCAAAACGCCAAACCGCCGCTAAGCACGCCGATTAGCCGCCTGTCGGCCGAGTAGAGTGGCGAACCGGACGAACCAGGCTCGGTGACTGCGGGCGGGATGGGGCCGCCGGGCGGCATATTGGGCAATTCCGGCGGATTCGGGTGCCAGAAAGGATGCCAGTGAATGTTCTGGGCACCGGCGATATTGCCGATCTGGATATTGTCGGCTACCCAGGTAATGCGCTTTTCATGCACACCCGGATGGTGGATGGAGGCGCACAAGCCACCGGTGCTGTTTCCGGGGCCCTGGGCGCACGCAGTCGGAGGCGGGCGTCGATCCCAGCCCGACCAGAATAGCTCCAGGTCCGGATCGGCCGGATCGTCCAGTTCGATCAGGGTCACGTCCGAGCATTCATTCGGTGCCGTGCAATTGCCGCCAAACGGGTTACTGGTCGCCGCCAGAAAGGTACCGCCACTGTTGGTCATGTTGGGATCAGGTGGGTTAACGGCCGTTCCACCGGACGCGCCGGGCCTGCGGCAAGTCGGCCACTCGTAGTTCCAATACACGACAATGCTCGGGGTCTGGGCCGCATTGATGCAATGGGTTGCGGTGATGAAAAGCATCGACTGATCATTGGCCGTGTTGTTGACCAGCGATCCCGTGCAGGCAAATACGCCGCTGCGCTGGTATGCACCCACCGAACGGCGCGGTTCATTCCAGGGGTCGTCCTCGCTCAGGCAGGCCACATCCTGGTTGCATGCACCAGAGCGGATGCCAGCTGCGTCCTTGCAGGCTTGTTTGCCATTGCCTTCCATGCGATCTGCCGGCTGTTTGTACTCGCGGGCGGCTTGGCCAAAACCACGATAGCCCTGGCTGACCTGGCTGATGTTGAATTGAGCGGCTTCGCGCACGGCACTCGGCACATTGACTTCGATGATGACGTCGTCGGCGTGCAGGTTGGGGGTCCAGAACTCGCCGTGCTCGCGATTGATCGACGCGCTATAGGGACCGATAACCTGAAAACGATCCATGGTCCGACTCTTGGCTGCCGAGGCGGTATAGAGATACAGCGCTGCGCCTTCGGGTAGGAACAGATCGCTGAACCCGAAATTGAGCAAAACCGCGCCATCCGCTCTTACGCGCATGCGCCAGATGCTGGTGTCCCCCAAAACCTCCCATTCACCATCGGTATGAAGACTGAAATCGGCGTCCCGAGGAAAAGCGAACCGTGGCGGTTTACCCAAGGCTTCGTTCAGGCTATCTTCCAGCGCCAGCGCTTCCATATCCAAGGCTGGGTAGTCGACGACGGACAAGCGGCTAAGCCGCGTCTGGGCAGATTCATCCAGGCTCCAACTGGCCGGAGGAATACGATCGACGGCAGATACAGCCGTGGACAGGGCGACCAGGACGACGCCCAGCAATGTTCTTATTCTCAAATCAACAACTCCACAACAAGATTATTGGTCCTGGCCTGATCGTGCAGGCCATATCTCCCTACCCCACACGGGGTGTTGTGCCGGCAGCCTGAACAGCGGCCAGTCAAATTACTGCCCAGCTTCAAAGCGGTCTCCAAAGATCATCGGATCCGGCTCCACGCCGCTACCAGTCAGGCTGATATTGCGCGATTGACCATCAGTGGTGACTCGCAGCACGCCGGAATAAGCCCTGGCCGAATCCGGCGCAAATCGGACTTCCACCGTGCAGAACTGCCCGGCGGGCAGATTGGGCGGACAGTCCTGATCAAGCACCTCAAAGACGTTACCACCGGCAATGACTGCAATCATGTCAATGCTCAGGTCTGCTGCTATGCCCTCGGCCACGTTGCGGATCTCAAAGCTGCGCGACGGCGACAGGTTGGTCGGCACTGACCCGAACTCCAGGGAAGAAACCTCGATCTCAACCACTGCCGGCGGCAGATCCAACACATCCACATTAACCTCTACCGAAATCGGGGCGCCTTCGAAGACGTTTGTGGTGATACACAGTTCACCCGCGTAGGGGCCGGGTGGCAAATCAGCAGCGTCAACCGTGACGGTCACCTCGTCCATATCTCCCACAGTCGAACTACCGGAGGCGGGCTCAACACTCAACCATTGGAAGACTTCGCTATCGCCGCAGACAACGTTAGTAATTTCCCAATCAAGCTGCCCGGAACCCGAGTTGGCGACGGTCAAGGTCAGACTGGTCGACTGGCTGGTAATGATTTCGGCTTGCAGCGCAGCAGGAGAAATGTCGGCCTGGGGATCAAAGCGGGTCTGGAACTGAAACACCTCGCTCCATTGGCCTTCGCCACACTGATCCTGTCCAAGCACCCGCCAGAAGTAAGTCCTGCCGTCCATCAATTCGCTTTCGACATTGAAAGTAGTTGAGCCGACCATGGTGTCAACAACCAGGTCTGCAAATACTGCGTCCATTGCCACCTGCAAGCGATAGTCGTCAACACCGGCCAGGGAATTCCACGATAGCTGTGGCTGCAGACCAACATCTGTATCGCCGTCTTCAGGTGCTGTCAGCACCGGTGCATCGGGTGGCGACAGCAGGGTCAGCGCAAATGGCTGCTGCTGAATCTCGTCGCCGTCATCACCAATCACCACCAGACTGGCCAAACCTGCTTCAGCCTCGGCAGCAATTGTCAGAACCCATTCCGATTGACCAGCCCCTTCGACGCTAGCCGGGTCGAAACTGCTGGTGACGCCAGCCGGCAAACCCTCAGCGGAAAGATCGACGGTACCGGTGTAGCCAGCAGGCGCATCCACGTTGACGTTCACCAGGCTACTAACCTCTCCTTCATCAGGAACACAGATTGCAGTTTCAACCGGATCCAAGGTCAGCTCAAAACCGTCTTCGCTGATCACGCAGTTGTAGCAGACCAGGGCGAAGTCCTGGGTGGGATTGGAAGGATCGGGATCCCAAGGGCTAAGGGCGTCTGCCACAATCTGAGCGGCCGCAATGTTAATCATCAGCGTTTCTCCACCGTGCTGGTCGGGGCGGAGGAAAACGCCTTCCATATTGTTACGATCATCCGGAACACCGCCGGTCATCGAAAACCCATCGGCGCCAATCTGATTCCCCAGATAGGTACCACTGATGCTATCAACGCTCAGATCAAGCAGGTTGACCCAGGCAGGCGTCGTTCCTGCCAGACCGTGCCCGTGTGCATCGGTCCACATCAACATCAGGCGCATGGGCTCTTCGCTGTCATCAGCAACCACCGGGATTGACCAGGACTGACCGGTTTCGGTGAAAACGTTTTCCTGGTCGAAATACAGCACCTGTTGCTTGGGGTTGACCACGGCATCCAGATCCAGTCGTCCCCAGCCCTGAAATCTTGATGGGGTTTCCGCAATCGTGCCACCGTTGGCGTTTAGCTGGCCGTGCATATTGATCGCGACTGCCGTAAAAGCCGCCTTGATCATCGCAGGACTGGGCGTAAGCCCCTCGAATGCCTCACGGAAGTACTGAATGAAGATGGCCGATGCGCCCGAGACAACCGGCGAGGCCATTGACGTACCGCCAGCAAAACCGTGGGCTGTGTCGTTGGTGCTGGTGGTGCTGTCGGTGCGCCAGCCCGGAGCGACAATATCGGGATTGATCCGTCCGTCACAGGCAGGCCCATGGGCCGAATTCTGGCCCACCGAAAAGATTTGTGAACCACCGACCTGGGAACCATTGGTGTTCTGCAGACGACTCGCACCAATGGCAAAAACATTCTTTGCCTCCTCTGGAGAACCCAGAGAGGCAGGCTGGCAAATACTCCCTAACCTGTCACCACCACCATTCTGAATCGACCAGAGCGGCAACACCGGACGCGGGGTGGGGCTGTCCGGGTCTGAGTTCCTGACCAGAACATCGACCTGCTGGCTAATGATGTCGTAGCCGTAATGGAAGCCCGGAGAGCCCCAGGAGTTATTGGCCAGCAGTGCGCCGTTGGTGGCGGCTTCCTTGAACAGGCGCAGCATGCCATTGGGCGTCAGACAAAATTCTCCCTGCGTTGGATCAGCTCCCGAACAGGCTTGCCCCCACCACTGGTTCAAACTGGGGGGAACCTGGGAAATCATGTTTGCACCGGGCGCGACCCCCTGACCCCGCAAAAAACCGCCGAGCAGCGTGCCGGTGGCGCCAGTACCCGCCACTGCGCCAGCCACATGTGTTCCGTGCGCGCTATTCGGGCTTGCGCAGGTCGTCGGTGACGCGCTGGGCGTACAGGGCAACATCCGGTCGGCCAGGTCAACATGGGTGGCACGTACGCCGCTATCCATGATCGAAACGATCACACCACTACCGTCGAGACCCGTCTCGCTCAGCCACTCCGAATAACCCGACACAATGGTGAAATTCGGCGCATCGCCGTGATTGTTGACGATCGCCTGGTTGGACATTTCGCCGCGAGTCTGCATACGCATCGCGCGCTGGACGGTATAAACACCGGGCACTCGACCCAACTCAAGAAACCGAGGGCCGGGCGCCAATGCCTTAAGCAACTTCAAGTGAGCAGTGTAATCAGTGACCTCGAGGATTTCCGTGCCCCGCTCCTGCAGACGCTGAAACAATTGGTCAACATTCGCACGGCTGCTGACCGCCAGGATGACAGGCTCCTGATCATCCGTCCAAACCCGCTGGTCCGGGTTGACTCGGAATTCGGGTTGAAAACCACCGACCCAGCGGACAGACCCGACACTTCGCCCCGCCACCAGGCTGGCATCGTCCGCCCACACAACGTAGGTGAATGGATGAATGTATTGAACCGGTGTCATCCCGGTTGAACGCAACTCTTCCAGCCAGTGTGCACGGATCGGCCCCTGGAATTGCACCAGGTGAAAATCGCCTTCGGGATCGGCCTGGTAAGGCTGAAATTTCCTGCTCATTGCTGCCGAATCGAGCGGATCGAACGATTCGCCGCCGAGCGTCAAAACAAATG
>SLJA01000138.1 GCA_007135355.1 Wenzhouxiangella sp. | reverse complement strand
TTGCCATCGCTCCACCGTTGTTGAAACCCTCGGCCAGAACGGTAGAAATCAGGACGTCCTCGGTCAAAACGAAGTCATCAGCCGAGTAAGCACCCAAATTATCGGTGAGCTGGAGGCCGGAGATGATGCCGTTCGTCGCCGATACCGCTTGTTCCCAAAGCGTAATGCTGCGTGCTGGCAGTATGGTGCCACTGACCTGATATGCGACCTCAAATTCCAGCGTTCCCTGCCCAACATTTGCAATATCGAGCGTTTGCGTGGCCGTTGCATTCGGCAGCAGGCTTTGCTCCACGCTTGCCGGTGAAACTTCGATCGCTGGATCTTCCGGCGGCGGTGGGGCATCACCCACTGGGATGGTGAAAAAAGTGCTTGCACCGCCTTCAACAGTGAAAGCCGGAACGTTGAGGACGCCTAGTACCTCACGACCAGGTCCTGTCAATTCGATAGTGATCGGGTCCCAGGTCATGGGGTTACCATCTGACCAGTTATGCTCGAACGCCAATTCCCAATTCCCGTCGAGAGCGGTACCCAATGCAAAAGCGTCCGGATGCGAGCTCTCATAGGTGCCGTCTTCGGTCGAGACCGCACCCTGAAAATCCCATGGCGGGAAGCCCGTAGTCAAACCGCCAACAGAAAAGCTGTCTCCGGCGGGACTAGTGATCACCATGGCCAAATCGGATGCCCAAGTGAAGTTGCCAGTAACGCCGGTAACCGTGCCTTCAAATTCAAAGCCGGTCACGCCTTCCGGCTCAGGCGCGCCTTCACCGCTGCCGGCCAAAGCCACAGTGAAATGCAGTTCCGGGGACAGGCCAGCGGCTTCGACAAAATTGATGGTGCCGAAGGACAAGGGAATGGTGCCGTTTGGCGCCAGTGTGATCTCAAGCGTCTGGGTTTCTGAGGTATCACCAGTGAAACTAAAGCTCGACGGACTGACGGTGACGGTAAAGTCGCCTGAAATCACCTCGGAACCAACCGCCCAACTCGTCGGCTCGTTCAAGGTGTTGCGCACTGTGCGAGTGAAGGTGCACGAGGGTGAACAGGCGACATTGCGAACCGCGGGCAGATTGAGAGTCCGAACATCTCCGCCAGTCGCCGGATTGGCAGTTAGGAAATTGTCAAATGTCTCGTTCATCACCAGACCGGAAAGACCAGCGCGGGTCAGTTCAACACGGCCTGAACCGACGTCATCCCAGTCCCAGTCAGAAGTGGCGTCGTCCTTGAAGCCATCTTTCTTTGCTGTCATACGAATTGCAGACGCAACTTCCAGCGGCGTCCAATCGGGGTTCATCTGACGAACCAGCAGCGCAGCGCCCGAAAGATGGGGACCGGACATTGAGGTGCCGCTCTTGTTGCCAAAGCCGGTAGGATCTACATCAGCGGCATAGATGGATACGCCCGGAGCGGTGATGTCAGGCTTTTGCAGGTGCTGGAGCGGTGATGGAGTCGGTCCCCTGAAGCTGAAGCCGGCCAACACATCGCCTTGCGGCGTGTCAGCGACTTCGAAGCGTAGGGTTGCACCCGGGTTGGCCGCGATAAAGTCGCGTAGAGCATCACCTATGGCTTGCGAACTAATCGAGTAGGCCGGGACATCAGCTTGTCCAGGGGTGCTCATGCTCAGAGCACCGGCCTGGTTGTTGCGGATGATGACCATGATTGCGCCGGCTTCGGCGGCATTGTTTATTTTATCAGTGAAGGCGCAAGTGCCTCGATGGACCAGCGCGATCGCGCCGTCAAAGAAATCGGCCGGGAAACCTTCGCAGCCATCCGCGCCCGGCGGCTGGTCAGGGTCAAAGCGAACGGCGGCTTCAATCACCGGATCAGGAATCGAGGAATTGCTGCCCGGCAAGACCGGAACATCGATCAGGTTGCCCGGCGGCGTGCCGGGGCCGGTAATAGTCACAGTGCCATCGGGCGCCCCACCGGGACGGGTGGATGCGGCAACCGACATGACCCAGGGGCCGCGGTGATTGACCTGCCCTACAGGATTGGTGACAGTTGCGTTCGTGTTGCCTGCCGAGGCGTTGACAAAAACCTGGGAATCCACCAGATCGAGGAACCGACGATTTGAATTTGTTGCAGACCATGGGTCGCCCGGGCCCGAAATCGAGAAGTTCATCGTGTCGACGTCGCCATCGTCCAGCAAGGTGTTCAAGCCAGCGGTAATGTGCGCGCCTGGGCAATTGTTACCGGGACAGACTTTGTAATTCCGAATTGAAGCGCAGGGCGCAACGCCGGAGACGCCCTCTCCGACGGGCGGGTTTGGCCTTGGTTCGGGCCCGGAATCCCGCAGCAGCGCATTGCCCGCTTTGGTGCCGGCGACGTGCGTGCCGTGACCATTGACATCGACCGGATTAGTTCCGGCGCAAAGGCCCTGTGAATTAGTCGCCGAACAATCGACGAAGGAAATCAACTTGTTCGGAATGTCACCCTCACCATGGCCGCAAGCCGGGTCATTGATGAAGGACGGATGATTAGGGAGAATGCCCGAGTCCAGAACACCGGCAATCATGCCGGCCCCGCGCAGCCCTTCGCCGCTTGGTGTGGCGCTACCATCCCAGACCGATCCGGCACCGATGAACTCTGGACCAGCGAAGGTGTCCAGAAAATATTGGCGCTCGCGCTGAATAGAGGCCACGCCAGGCAATTCGGCAACCTGACGCGCTTCCAGTTCAGTCAGGCGAACGGCAACTCCGCTGTGCGTGATCTGGAAGAAGTGGGTGGCATCAACGCTACGCCCCAGTCGCGCGCCCATGTCGCCGAGAGCAGATTGGTGGCGAGCGACCATGGCATCCGATTCGGCTCGGATATCTGGCGCTCGTGAATCGAAACGCTGGCCAAAACCACGGGTTTGTCGGTGCAAGTCCAGCAAACCAGGTTCGTCGAACTCGATCATGAAGACGAAGCGCCCCTGATCGTCGGCTGGCGTGAATTGTTGCGATGAGCCGAATAACTCCGCTGGCCCGCTCGAATCTACTGCGGCCAAGTCAGCCAGGGGATTGGCCGTGACGCTTCCCGTTACAGAAAACGAAACGATTAACAAGACGATCCAGCTCTTGAAGCAATTGCGCAAATTCATGCCGTAGTAACCCTCGATTCTGCGAACAAATTGTTGATTTTCAGGATTGTTCATGCTATCCACAGGGCACTCCCCAAAACTTCGGGGAAGTGACCAAGCGCTTGAGTCTAAAAGCAAGCATGGAGCCACGTCAAATCTTTTCAGGCGATTTTTCGCAAAAAGTTCATCAAGATGGAACAGATGGCTGAGACAACCTCATTCGCCGATCGAGATCTGCTTGTCCTGACGCGGCCCCAACTCCACCAGCTCCTCGCGCAGGGCGGCCGGCAACACGAAGTCCGGCCCCACGCCCGACTGCGGCGGCGGGGCAGGCCAGTCGGACTTGTCCAGCGCCTGCCAACTCGCACGGAGCGCTGACATTTGACTGGCACGATCTTGCTCAGTCCCCATGAAATCAAAGCGGCTCAGGCTTTCGCGTAGCTCCGCAACCTCGTCGGGGCGTGGCCAATCGTCGACGATAGCGCCGTAGCTCAAAGCCGCAAAACGCCGCGTCGAGGGATAGATGTCCTCCATGGCCTCGATCAGATAAGCCAGCATCCAGGCGCGCTCGCGGCCGCGCTGGACGCTGTCGACATGGCCGGCCCGCCAGGCCATGACCGCCTTTTGCACCGGATCGCCAACCAGCACCGTGCTGAGCTCGCTGAGCTCTAGCGGCCCGCCGTCCTGCCGGACCGGGGCATGGGCCGCCTCGGCTGGACCGTTCCAGCCAGCCAGCTCTATGGCCACCCACAGCGGGGTTTCCTCAACGTGACAGTTCAAGCAGGCATTGGGGCGACCGGCGGCAGCGTCACGATGCGCATCTGGAACCTCGATTCGGTGGCTGCGATGAATATCCATCACGCCGTATTTCAGGTGCGGCATATGGCAGTTGTAGCACAGCGAGCCGGCGCTCTCGGCCGGGTGCCGGGTATGCTCCACCAGCGCGGTTTCGCGCCGGAAATCCTGGTGGCATCGCAGGCAGGGCGCGTTACCGCGATTGCGATCAGTAAGTTGTCCCGCTGGATCTCCGGCATGCATGCTGTGGCAGTCCATGCATGACAGCTGAGCCTGCTGATAACACGCTGAGGCGGACATGCCCTGGTACTCATATGCAGTCAGGCGCGGCGTGCCGTCGGCCCAGAAACGCAGTTCGAACAGGTCTTCATGCCCAAGGACCGGAACCACCGTATCGCGCCGAACCGGCACCACATGATCGTGCAGATCATCGCCCGGGCGGAAGCTGGGGCCGGTGTCCATCATCTGCCGAAGTTGATCGACATCGGGAAACATGCGCTGGGCATGACACTGGGCACAGACATGGCTGCCGCGCTGCGCGTCCAGACGCACTGGATTCACGATGGATTGGTCGCGACCTGGTGCGAGGCGCATGGCGACCCGGTTCCAGCGCTCACCTGCCAGTTCGACATGGCGCTCGCCGGGGCCGTGACAGGTTTCACAGCTGATGCCAAGCTCGGCGACGACCGAATCGAAGCGGGTATCTAAGGCCACTTCAATGGCCTCGCCGCGTCGGGCGCGCGCCTGCAATTCTTCGTAGTTGGTGATTCTTGGCTGCGGACCGGTGTTGTGGCAGAAGATGCAGTTCTGATTCCAGATCGCGATGTGCTGGTCAAATTCCTGGCCGTCCGGGCCGAGAAAAGCCCCGTTCATGTGGACCCAGCGCTGATCACCGTTGTGCCAGAGGTAGTGCAGACGGACGTGGGTCTGGTCCTCGGGCAGGCGGGTCAGATATTGCTGATAGCGGTGCGAGCCCACCGTCTTGTCGATGCTGATTCGGTTGAGCCAGGCTCCGGTCGACAGATCGTAGTAATCGAAGAAAAACCGACCGTTTTCCTCGATCGGGCGCACTCGAAATCCGGCATAGTCCAGTGCCTGGCCGTCGAAACGCCCCTGCACCGTTTCCGGCGTGGCGTACTGGGTCATGGTTCGGTGGTAGGTGGCATACCAGCTGCCGTGCCGGCCCTGATGGCAATCGGCGCAAACCGCGGAGCCAACAAACTCTGCATTGCTGAAATCGATCGGCTGGCCCAGCGTTATGTAGGCACGGGACAGCTGCCAGAGACAGAGGCCGATCGCCAGACCAATCAGCAATAAGACCAGAAACAGAGGGGAACGAGAGACAGACATCCAGACCTGCGCGCGCCGCGTAGAATGACGGAGTATAGGCCCGACGCGGCTGCTATCCAAGCCAATGGCGAAACGCAAACATCGAGCAAAACCAAACCAGTCCCGGCCCACCCCCAGCTTGCGTACTTATCCGGTTTGGGACGCCCACTTGCGCGCATCGCACTGGCTGATCACCGGCTTGTTCGGCGCCTTGTTTCTCAGCGGACACTTCGGCTTGGGTCCAACCTGGCTGCATATCTGGCTGGGCTACGGTTTGATCACCGTGCTGCTGTTTCGGCTTGGCTGGGGCCTGATCGGCAGCGACAGCGCGCGCTGGGGGTCGCTGTTTCCCGCACCGAGCCGCATCATGGCGTATCTACCCCTGCTGTTCTCGCGTCAGCCCAGCCGTTGGCCGGGACACAACCCGGTGGGTGCATTGTCTGCTCTGGTCCTTATCGGTCTGCTGCTGATTCAGTGCTTAAGCGGGCTGTTTGTCGAAACATGGTCGGAGTATCGCGGCCCGCTGGCCGAGCGCATGCCGCGCTCCTTCATGATGGCCATGACCGACCTGCACAGCGTGCTGCGCTGGCCACTGTTGGCCCTGGTGATCGTCCACCTGACGGCTGTTTTCGCCTACTTAGGGCTCAAGCGCGAGAACCGAATCCGGCCAATTTTCGGGAACGGCGAACTGATTTTGGACCGGGAACCGACACTGGAAATACGCGGCGGCCGGCGCGCCTGGACGACCTGGCTACTGGCAGCAGCCTTGACAGCACTGGTGGTCTGGTTGGGGCCGGTCTATTGATTCCCGGCCTCAGCTCCGCAGCCCAACCCCCCGACTAAGCAAGCTCAGACAGATCCAGAAAAGAACCGCACCGAAGGCCAGAATCATTGCATAAGCCACCCACAACGGCACATCCGTCACCCCCAACAAACCGTACCGAAACGCATTGACCATGTACACGATCGGGTTGGCCAAAGCGATCTGCTGGGCGATGCCGGGCAGCAGGCTGACCGAGAAGAACACCCCACCCAGGTAGGTCATGGGCTGCAGGACGAAGGTGGGGATGATCGAAATATCGTCGAATTTGTTGGCGTAGATGGCGTTGATGAAACCACCCAGGGCGAACACGATCGCCGTCAGCAGCAGGATGCTGACGGTGACCAGGAAGTTATGCATGTGGAAGCCGGAGAAAAAGCCGGCCACCAGCCAGACCAGCAGGCCGACGGCGACGGCGCGGAATACGGCGCCCGAGATATAGCCGGCCAGAATGATCCACGGCGGCAGCGGCGAGACCAGCAACTCCTCGACATGCTTGCCGAACTTGGCGCCGAAGAAGGAGCTGGTGACGTTGCCGTAGGAGTTGGTGATCACGGTCAGCATGATCAGGCCAGGAACGATAAAGTCCATGTAGGGCATGCCGCCCATTTCGCCAACTCGGCGGCCGATGATGGCGCCGAAGATGACGAAGTACAGGCTCATGGTGATCACCGGCGGCAGCAGGGTCTGGGCCCAGATGCGCAGGATGCGGGTGATTTCCTTGATCAGGATGGTCTTGT
>SLJA01000097.1 GCA_007135355.1 Wenzhouxiangella sp. | reverse complement strand
TTGACCTCGATCAGGCTGATGTCCTTGTCCATGAACAGCTTGTACAGCCCAGCCATGATCTTGGTGAGTTGCCCAACCTGCTTCGGGGTCAGGCCCATGGCAAAACCGATCTGGCGCGCCTGGTAGGGCATAAAACCGGCCGCGATGTCAACGACCGCGGTGTGAATCTGGTCCGGAGTCTCGCTGGCGACCTGCTCGATGTCCACGCCGCCGGCCGCCGACCCCATAAACACCACGGCCTTGTGCGCGCGGTCCACGAGGGCGCCCAGATAGAGCTCCTGCTCGATGTCGGTGGCCTCGGCAATCAAAACGCTATTGACAGGCAGCGCCAGCCCGGCGGTTTGATAGGTCTCGATCTTCATGCCCAGCATGCGCTCGGCGTGATCGCGCACCTCGTCAAGGCTGCTGGCCAGCTTGACGCCACCGGCTTTGCCGCGCCCGCCAGCGTGAACCTGCGCCTTGACTACCCACTGGCTGCCACCAACCTGTTTGGCCGCCTCGACAGCCTCGTCGGCCGTGCCGGCCAACTCGCCCTTGGGCACTGGAATGCCGTACTCGGCGAACAGCGCCTTGGCCTGATACTCATGAAAGTTCATTCGGAATCCCTTGGATGAGATGAGCTGGATGTATTAAAAAACGGGTCGGCTCTCGCTCATTTTGAGCCGAATCGCGTATTTTAAACCGGTCTGGGCGATTATCAACTTCGGAAAGGCGTCTATACTCTTCATTAGGGCTCTGGCAAGTACCCAGAGCCAACGGAAATGATGCGCGGATCGGGGCCCACGGGAGACTGAAGTGACGGCTTTTTCCACTGTCACCGCCGACGAAAGGCTGATCGCCCGATCCCTTCATTATCTGAACGGGTTCAGAGTTTTCGTCGCGGTGACTCTGGCGATCCTTACATTCAGCCCGATTATCGGATCGGTACCCGACGGCTACCGGGTTTTTCTGGTCCAGGCCGCCTCCGTCACCTATATGGGGGCTGCTTTGGGTTTTTTTGTCACCCACTTGCGGCGCAGCAGCCCGCCCTCGGAGCTGGCGTCATTCTCGATCGCCACCGACATCATCCTGGTTGTCATCATCCTGCACTGCTTCGGCACACTCGAAAGCGGTCTGGCCCTGCTACTGCTGTTCAGTGTTGGCGTTTCAGGGCTGCTTTTATCGCTCAGGGTGACCTTATTATTCGCCTCACTGATCGCCATTGGGCTGCTGACCGACGCGATGCTGGCCGGCGGGGGACAAATCAGCGGCTCATCGGCCGTTCTCGCCGCGTCCTACGGTATTGCCGCCTTTGTTACCGCCCTGGCCGCGTCCCTGCTCGGCCGCTGGGGCCGGGGCTATCAGCTTCTCGCCGAGCGCCGCGGTAACGACCTCGCCAATCTCGAGCGGGTGAACGAACTCATTATTCACCGCATGCGATCCGGGGTGCTGGTGGTCGACGAGCATAATCAAATTCGGCAGATGAATGAATCGGCGCGTTATCTGCTGGGCAACCCACCGCTGCGCGAGCAAGACCTGAAAAAGATCGCGCCGCCGCTTTACGAGCGGCTGGTCAACTGGCGGAAAACCGGCCAATCTCCCGACGAGGGTCTGCTGTTGCAGGCCACTCAGGTCGCCATCGTGCCCAGCATGATGGACATGCCAGGACTCAGCAGCCCCGCCACCTTGATGTTTCTTGAGGACACCTCCGTGGTCAGCCGACGCGCCCGCGAGCTGGCCCAATCGTCCCTGGCAAGGCTTTCTGCCAGTATCGCGCACGAAATTCGCAACCCGCTGGGAGCGCTGAGCCATGCCGCCCAACTGCTGGCCGAATCCGAGGACTTGCCGCCCGCCGACCAGAAACTGCTGCGCATGATCCTCAACCATTCCTCGCGCATGAACGACATCGTAGAAAGTGTTCTCAAACTGTCACGCCGCGAGCATGCGCGAATCGAATTGGTCAATCTGATCAGCTGGACGCGTAAACTGGTGCAGGATTTTGCCGCTCACCACCGTTTGGACGACGACCATCTGCGCCTGGAATTGCCCTCAGCCGCGGTGATGGTGATGATAGATCCCGGCCAACTGACCCAAGCCGTATGGAACTTGATGGATAACTCCCTGAAACATGCCAGCAGCGGCGAGCGACGACCCGTTATCACGGTTCGGATCAGCCCGATACGCGGCAATCGCGAAGTGGCGCTCGACATCATCGACGATGGACCGGGCATCCCCCTGGAAAAGCGTTCGCAGGTATTCGAACCCTTTTTCACCACGCACAACCAGGGCTCGGGGCTCGGTCTCTATCTGAGCCGCCAGCTGTGCGATGCTAACCAGGCACCGCTGGAATACGTGCAGATTCCCAACTCCGGCGCCTGTTTTCGCATTCTACTGCGCCGACATCAGGCCTCTAACCTGGATCGATCCGCCTCACACTCTCTCAAGCTTGAAAAGGATGCAAAATGAGCCAACCGCGCGCGCTGGTGGTTGACGACGAACCCGATCTTCGCGAATTGCTGGACATGACCCTAAGCCGCATGGGGCTGGAGGTGGAAACTGCTGAAGATCTGTCCTCGGCCCGCCGCTGCCTGGCCAGCAATGGCCCATTTGCGCTGTGTCTTACGGATATGCGTCTGCCGGATGGCAACGGGCTGACGCTGATCAAGGAAATCAGCCGCGACCAGCCTGATTTGCCGGTGGCCATGATCACCGCCTACGGCAAAGTCGAAGACGCCGTTGCGGCGCTGAAGTGCGGTGCGTTCGACTTCGTCTCCAAACCCGTGGACCTCGAGGTGCTGCGCAACCTCGTCCGCACCGCGCTGCAGATGCATCAGGATGACATCGAGAAGAATGGCGGCCGCCAGGAAACCGCGGCAGGTAAAGCGCAAGCCAATCAACCGCCACCACAAGCGGCAGTCAGCGACTCTGAGAATGCACTGCTCAGGAAGCGTCTGATCGGCGAGTCCGAAGCCATACAGCGCGTCCGTCGGACGATCAGCAAGCTGGCGCGCAGTCTGGCGCCGGTGATGATCTCCGGTGATTCCGGTACCGGCAAGGAACTGGCGGCACGCTTGATCCACGACCTGGGGCCGCGTGCCGACAGGCCCTTTGTGGCAGTCAACTGCGGCGCAATTCCCTCGGAACTCATGGAAAGCGAGTTCTTTGGTCACATGCGCGGCAGCTTCACGGGTGCCGACGCCGACAAAGAGGGATTGTTCCAGGCCGCCCAGGGCGGCACGCTGTTCCTCGACGAAGTCGCGGATCTGCCCCTGCACATGCAGGTCAAACTATTGCGTGTCATTCAGGAAAAGACGGTGCGCCCAATTGGCGGGCGGGCAGAGTTGAAAATCGACGTGCGCATCCTGTCCGCCAGCCACAAGCCGCTAAAGCCGCTGGTGGACGCCGGCGATTTCCGCAACGATCTGTACTACCGCCTGAACGTGATCGAACTGAACATGCCGGGGCTACAGGAGCGCCCGGAAGACATCCCCTTGCTGGCCCGGCATTTCCTGAAGTCAATTGCCGATCAGTGGAATGAACCACCGCGTTCTCTCAGCGATGACGCTATCCAGGCCCTGAAATCTCATGCCTTTTCCGGCAATGTTCGGGAACTGATCAATATTCTCCAACGTGCCGTGACGCTGGCCGAAGGCGAGACCATCACCGCAAACGATCTGAGCATGGACGCTGAACCTCAGCCGTCCGGCAATGAACAGAGGCGGCCTGGGAGTCAGAACCTGGATGACTATATCGAAGACGTCGAGCGCAATATCCTGGAAAATGCCCTGCGTGAGGCGCGTTACAACAAGACCGAAGCGGCTCGGCAACTGGGCATCAGTTTTCGTTCCTTGCGCTACAAGCTCAAAAAATACGATATCGATTAATCGATTTCGGGCCATTCCGGGAAAGCTTCACCTCGCTGTGCAAAAATGACGGCGGTCGACGGGTGTTGCCCGTTTGGCATTCCGCAAACTTCTTTTTGATCATGATGAATAGCGTACAGCCACTTGCCCGCCCTACCGACCTGGGTGAGCTCACATTCAATGCTCATCGAAGCTCAGCAATCGAACGCGACACGCTGATACGGCAGTTCTGCCAGGTTCGCCAGACCAGCGAAAAGATGGTGACGGGCCTGAGCCCGGAAGACCAGAACTTGCAGTCCATGCCCGATGCCAGCCCGCTGAAGTGGCATCGCGCCCATACGACCTGGTTTTTCGAGACCTTCCTGCTCCAGCCGCATGCCGAGACCTATACGCCGTTCAACTCGAACTACACCTATCTGTTCAATTCCTACTACAACGGCATTGGCAAGCAGTTTCCGCGCACCCAACGCAGCCTGATGTCACGGCCGGACAGCGACGAGATCGGCCACTATCGCGAACAGGTCGACGAGGCGGTGATCGAGCTGCTGACAACCGCGCCCGAGGCCAAGTTCAAGGCGCTGGCGGAAATCGTGATTCTCGGCTTGAACCATGAGCAGCAGCACCAGGAGTTGATGGTGACGGATTTCAAGCATGCCTTGAGCTTCAACCCGCTGGCCCCGGCCTGGACCCGGCGCCCGGAACCCGCCGGGCCCGCGGCAAAACAGGGCTGGATCGAATTCAGCGGGGGCATCTACTCGGTCGGCCATGCCGGCCCGGGCTTTGCCTTCGACAACGAAAACCCTGGCCACCAGGTGATTCTGCGCGATTTCCACCTGGCCCGTCGCCCGGTCACCTGTGGTGAATACGCCGAGTTCATCGCCGCCGGCGGCTATCAGCGCCCAGAGTTTTGGTTGTCGGACGGCTGGGCGTTCATTCAGCGCGAGAAGCTCCAGGCGCCACTCTACTGGCAGCATGAAGATGGCCAATGGATGCTGCATACCCTGGGCTGCTGGCGGGAGATGGACCCCGAGGAACCGGTTTGCCACATCAGCTTTTACGAGGCCAGCGCCTACGCTGAATGGGCCGGGGCACGCCTGCCGACCGAATTCGAATGGGAGGTGGCCGCCGCCGAGGAGCCTGTCGCCGGACATTTCGCCGATCGCCTGCGTTATCACCCGGCCAGCACCGCCGACAACGGGCGCCTGGTGCAGCTTTACGGCGACGTCTGGGAATGGACCGCCTCCAGTTACGCCCCTTATCCGGGCTTTCGCCCCCCCGCGGGCGCCGTTGGAGAGTACAACGGCAAATTCATGGCCAACCAGATGGTATTGCGCGGCGGCAGCTGCGCGACTCAGCCAGGCCACGTGCGCGCCACTTATCGGAACTTCTTCTATCCCGGCGATCGCTGGCAGTTTTCCGGCCTGCGTCTCGCTCGCGATGCTGGCTGATGGCTATCAGCGAAAAGGCACGAGCCGCATTTCTGGCGGATGTCCTGAGCGGCCTGTCTGCACAGCCCCGCACCCTGCCCTGCAAATATTTTTATGATGCTCGTGGCTCTGCCCTGTTTGAAGCCATCTGCGAATGCCCGGAATATTACCTGACGCGCGCCGACCTGGCACTGCATGAGCAGCACGCCGGGGCCATCAGCCAGCGAGTCGGCCCCGAGGCCCACATCATCGAGTTCGGATCCGGGGCCGGCATCAAAACGCGGAAATTGCTGGCCAGCCTTGAGCGCCCTCGCGCCTACACGCCGATAGAGATTTCCACTGCAGCGTTGAAGGTATCGGCTCGCCGGCTGGCTGCCGACTTTCCTGACATCGAGATCCGTCCGCTACAAGCCGATTACACTCGCGATATCGACGCCGATCGACTCCAGCTCGACCCACCGTCTCGGCGCCGCGTGGTTTATTTTCCAGGCTCAACCATCGGCAATTTCGACCATGCCGAAGCGATCACATTCCTTCAGCGCATGGGCCGTATCGCCCGACCCGAAGGCGCCATTCTCATTGGAGTGGATCTGATGAAGCCCGAGTCCACGCTGGTGGCCGCTTACGATGATGCAGCCGGCATCACCGCCGATTTCAATCGCAATTTGCTGACGCGGATGCAGACCGAGCTGGGTGCCAAGCTGGAATGCGAGGCTTTCACGCACCAGGCGCGCTTCAACAGCGAATGCAGCCGAATCGAAATGCACCTGGTCGCCAACCGCGGAACCCGTATTGAAATTGGCGGACAGTGCTTTGATTTCAGCGAAGGCGACAGCATCCATACCGAGTCCAGTCACAAGTACTCGGTAGATGATTTCCGCGCTCTGGCAGCCCAAGCCGGGCTGAAGTCGGTTCAGGTCTGGAAAGACGCCGACGGCCTGTTCAGCATGCACTGGCTGAAACAGGCCGCGGCTTGAACTCGGCTCAGTCTTCCCAGCCCCACGGCGCGTCAGGCGGCTCAATCGGCGTGGTCAGGTCGAAGTCCACTTGAAACACGCGCGGTGTCCCGAGACGCCACAATCCGTAGGTGAATTTTTCACCCGGATAGACTCGCATCACCCAGACGTTTGAAAACGCAGCTTCGATTACTTCGCGAGTTTGCTCGTCAGCCGGAAAATACTGTTCGTTGGCCCGACCCTGGTTGGTAGTGGTACCGCCGTACATAGTCTGCTCTTCCGAGCTGCCGTCCGGGTAGCGATGATCGTGTTTAAGCTCCAACCGATCGCCCTTGCGTGTCAGCACCCAGGTACGAGAGTAGTTGTCGCCAACCACGAAGGGAATGCGAATACGCTCCTCACCACAATCGCGAACGTGCATGACCAGCCGTTGATCGACAAATCCAGTCTCGCCTTCGGGATGGGTGATCAATGTGCCTTCGAAAGCCAGGCCGCAGAGGGTTTTCAGATTGGCCCAGTATTCGTCCAGCGGGCCGGCCTGGGCGGTGGCGCTGAGTACTAG
>SLJA01000353.1 GCA_007135355.1 Wenzhouxiangella sp. | reverse complement strand
GCCCTGTCGGACCGGCGACGCTTGCAGCTGGCCACGGAGTCTGCCGGCCTGGATACGGCGGCGACGTCCGATCCGCCCTGGCCGGCGGCCGACCGGGATCTGGAACGGGCCGTGGCGGCCTTGCCGCAGCGCGCCCGCGAAGTGCTGGTGCTGTTCTGCCTGGAAGGCCTGACCCACGCCGAGATCGCTTCAGTCATGGGCATCGATCCGGGCACCTCAAAAGCCCAGCTGCACCGGGCCCGCAAATTACTCAAGGAGTCGCTCTCATGAGCCTTTCCGATCAAGAACTGGATCGCCGTCTCAATGCGCTGGACCGAAGCTGCGCGCCGCCGGAGTCCGTTTGGCAAAAACTGCAGCCGCAGCTCGAGACGCCGCCGGCGCGCCGATCGTCCCGAACGTGGCTGGCGCTGGTCGCGGCTGTGTCCGGTCTGGCGGTGATCAGCGTGCTGCTGCTGTCGTCGCCGCAGACGACGCCGGACGCCACGCTGGTCGACTTGCCCGCCCCGGAAACGGCGCCGGCAGTGGTGGAACCCTCGTCCGGTCTGCAGCGCTCGCGCCAGACGCTGGCGGCGGCGGCTGAAGAGAACGAAGCCGCCATCCGCAAGCTCGAGGCCGCGCTGGTGCAAGAACCCGACAACCTGCTGCTGATGGAATTCCTGGCCGAGGCCCGCCTGCGACAGGCCGACCTCATGAGCATGGCCGCCCGCCTGGAAATCGACATGGATACGCCCTGAAGGGAGTTGAACGATGAAAACCGCTTTCGCCGCTTTACCTGCAGGCCTTATGGCCCTGACCATGATGGCGCCACTCACCCTTCTCGCCGACCAGGCGCGCGACATGGACCCGGATGGCCGCTTGAGCATGGAAGCGCAAGCAGGCGATTTTGTGCTGATCGGCCATGACCAGGATCGCCTGCTGATCAGCAGCGCTGGAGGCCATGCCGAGCAGCCTGCCATCGGCGGAGACGCCAGCCACTGGTCGATTCGCTTTGATGCGCAGCAAGCAGGCATCGGCGAGGCCGGTGAACCGCTCCCGATTGAAATCCGCGTGCCGCACGGCGCCGAAGTCGAGGCGCGGCTGGGCCAGGGTTCGCTGTCGGCCAGCGGGCTGCACGGACCGCTGGTTCAGCTGCAGGTGGTCGGCGGCTCGGTCAGCATTCGCGATTCGAATCCGGCGAGCCTGGTCGTGGAAACCGTCGACGCCGGCCAGACTCTGGATAGCCTGGCCCGTGAGGAGACGCGCCTGCAATCCGTGGGCGGAGAGATTCGGGCCCGGGGAGCAGGCCAGCGCCTGGCCGTGCAGACGGTCTCCGGCCCGGTCCGGCTGGATATCGACGAGCTGGTCGATCTGGAACTGCAGAGCCTGTCGGGCGATACCCGGGTTCTGGTTCGGCCGGCCGAGCGCGCGGTGCTGCGCGCCCGCAGCAACTCCGCACCGCTGGCCTTCGAGCTGCCGGCCGACACGCCGCTGGAGCTGAACGCCGAATCCCATCGCGGCGAGATTGAAAGCGCTTTTGGCGGCAGCATCGAGGTCGACCAGAACGGAAATCGCCGGCTGGTTTACGGGGGCGGGCCTGGCGCGGTGCGTCTTGAAACGCGTTCGGTCGATGGTCCGATCGAGGTGAGCAAGATGAAGCGCCAGGCGCGCATGGTGGTGTTTCGGGATGCCGAGTCGCCTCGGGAAAAAACCGCGAGAATCTCGTATGGCGTCGAGGAGGTTTTCGGCGAGATTGTGGTCGGCATCGATGCAGTCCAGCATGTTGCGCTCGGTCCGGGCCAGTTCAGCGTGCTGGAACTGCCGCTCGACAGCCGCCAGGTCTTTGCCCAAAGCAGCGGTCTCCGGCCGGTCGTGCTGGAAGTCGAGGAACTCGACGCCGGGACCTATTGCTTTCGCCTGGAAGAGTTCAGGCGGTTCGGCGATGACGGTCGCATGGGAACGGTCAATCGGGGCTTCCGCTTCACCTGGGTAGACTGCCCCGATGCAGGGTTTCTGGCCGAGTTCGAGCAGGTCGAGGCGAGTCCCCGCCGGTGACCCCTGGGTATCCACCCGGTTTGATGGCGGAGCCTTGCAAAGCGCCTTGACTGGCCGGGTTCATCTGTCGATTTGCCCAGTGGAATCGGGCCAGGCGCGTTGCTAGAATCGGGGCGTTGGCATTGAATTGACGGGGTAAGTCATGATTTCCAGGAGCAAAATCCGGTTTTTTCTTTGTTCTTTGCTGGGCGGCACGCTGCTGGCCTCGGGCGCATGGGGTCAAGCGGACGACATCAGCTTTGCCGAGCATACGCCCGGCTATCGCCATTACACGCAGGCCATGGAGTCGTATCGCAGTGGGCAGTACCACAGTGCCAAGGACAAGTTCAAGGTCGCCGCGCGCTGGGGCGACAAGCTGTCGCAGTTCAATCTTGGCGTGATGAACTACCACGGGCAGGGTACGCCGCAGAACCCGGCGCGCGCCTGGGCTTGGACGAAGCTGGCCGCCGAGCGCGGTTATCCGAAAATGTTGGACATGGCCGACCAGATGTACCGTGGCCTGAGCCGGGCGCAACGCCGGGAGGCCAGGGCCATTCTGGAAAGCGAACTCAAGCCTGAGTTCGGCGACGAGGTGGCCATTGAGCGCACCGTGGCCCGCATGGAGCGCGAGCGTCGGCGGGCGACCGGCTCGCGCACCGGCGCCATCGGCGCCTTGACCATCATCGAACCTTCAGGCCGGACCCGAACAGGGCGCGAGTTCTATCGCGCCGAGGCTTGGGATTTCCGCCAGGTGGTCGAGGCCGAAACTCGCCTGTTCAAGGGCCTGGACTTCGGCGTCGTGACTTTGCGCGATGTCGAGGACTCAGAGGCAGAAACGAAAGCACCAGATGAGCTTGAACAATAGGCCCACCCCGCCACAATCCAGTACAGAGCGCTGGTGAGCGCAGACCCGAGGGCTTGCTTGCGGGCACTGTTTCATGAAGATCAGAAGATTCACACGGTCCCGGAAGCGCAGAGATCGTCTTCAACGCGTTGGCGAGGGCAGGAACACGTCAACCAGAGGCCATGCGCGCATGCAGAAAGGCGCGCGCCTTGTCCCATTCGCGCCAGGCGGTGCGCTCGGACAGGTCCAGCAACTGCGCCGACTCGGCCATGGACAGCCCGGCGAAAAACCGCAGTTCCACCAGTTCGCGCTGCAGTGGCTTGATCTGATCGAGTTCGTCGAGCGCACGGTCCAGGTCCAGCAGATCAGTCGGCGTTTCGCCCGCAGTGATCTGTTCGGTCAACGTAATGGCGATCTGGTCGCCCCCGCGCTTGAGGGCACTCTGCGAGCGCAGCTGATCGACCACGATGTAGCGCATGCATTTGGCCGCTGTGGCAAAAAAGTGACGGCGGCCGTTGAGATTCAGGGGATTGGTGTTGATCAGCCGGTCATAGGCTTCGTGGACCAGCACGGTGGGTGTCAGGGTCTGGCCCGGGCTCATGACCTGCAGTCGGGCTTGCGCTAGGCGCTTGAGCTCCGGGTAAAGCTGGTCGAATACCGCCTGCAAGTCCGGACCGCCGCCATCTGCGCTCAACCACTGCGTGATTTCCGACATGCGACCGCTTCCTCGCCTAGTAACTCTCTTACCCGCGCGCACGATTAACGCGCGGGGCAAGCATAGCGCATGCAGGCTGATCAAGTATCGTGCCGGGTATCGCTGGTCGGATTAGAGTTGCGCCAGGCGCTGCTGCAGGCGCTTCACCAGCGGCCACTGTCGGGCCAGTTCCGCCTGTTCTGAGGCCAGCCAGGTTTCGAGCAGGCTGCGGGCATGATCCGGGTCGTGTTCGACCAGCCATTCGCTGTAGGCATCAATTGCGCGCAGGGCGGAGTTGCCGGCATTCGCACCGGCGGCCTGGATGATGGACAGGCTGGCCTCGAAGCTGGCTCTGGCGACCTCATGCTCGCGCAGGTCAGCCAGGTTTCGGGCGTGGTGGACATGAGTCATGATGGCCGGCAGGGCCAGAGCCTCCGGTGCTTCCGTCATGATGGCCACCGCCTGCTCGCTGTAGGCCAGGGCTTTCTCGGGCTTGCCATTGCGGCGCAGGTGATCGGCCAGCAGACCGAGGCTGATTCCCGCCTGTGGGCTGTTCGGGCCGTGCACGGCCTGCCGCGCGGCCAGCACTTCGCGCAGCGCGGATTCAGACTGCGGGTGATCAAGCAGCGAGTCGGCATAAGCCAGATTTTGGTGCGCGCTCAAGGCGCGCGGGTCATCGGCGCCAAAAACATCGGCCGCAACCGCGGCGGCCGTTTCCAGATGCGGTCGGGCATCGCCCGGTCGTTCCATCAGCAGCAGGAACAAGCCGTAGTTGTTGTGGGTGGCCGCTGAGTGCAGATTGGGCTGATCGTACAGCGCGGTGTAACTGGCCAGGGCCTGTTCGAAATACTGCTCGGCCTCGATCATTTGGCCCAGCGTCTGCAGACGGGTGGCCAGGTTGCCGGCCAGGCCGGCCCGGCGGCGATGACCGGCCGGATAGGCCTGCTCGACCACGGCCAGGGCCTGCCGCTGCACCGCTACAGCTTCGGACAGGCGCCCCAGATCCTGCAGCGTCTGGGAATAGTTGGCCAGCGCGGCCAATACGGTGGTTGGAATGCCGATGCCCGCTGCGATCAATTGCTTGGCTTCTTCCGCGGGGCCAAGCGCCTCGGCGGGGCGACCAGCCACGGTCAGGAACCCGATTAGCTCGGCCAGAATTGCCAGCCGTAGCGTTGGCTCGTTGAGCGCGCTGGATTCCAGCAGTGCCAATTGCGCCTGGGCGAGCTCGACCGCCGCGTCGCGCTGTCCGGCCCGGCTGAGCGCGCGCGCTTGCGTCAGGCCCAGTTCCAGGCGCAGGGCCAGCGGCGCCTCTGGGCCGAGCAGGCTTTGCGCCTGTCGCGCTGCGGCAATGGCCGGTTCAGGCTCACCGCGATCGTAGTGAATGAAGGATTGGATCATCCAGGCGCGCGCGCCTTGTAGAGCGTTGCCCGATTGCCTGGCCTGGCTGAGGCCCAGCAAACTCTCCGCCTGATCGATCTCACCCAGCTTGCGATAAATGTGCGCCAGCGCCAGCATCAGTTCGACGCGGGTCTCCGGGTGATCGGCGAACTCATTTTGCACCCGCTCCAAACCGGCATCCAGCAGCACCCGTGCATCAGGCGGCCGGTTGCCATGCAGGTCCGGGTCGCTGCCTTCAAACAGGCTGATCAGAAATTCGCTGACTGCCACCGCGCGCTCACCGGCAGTCATGGCGGCTTGGGCTTGTGCCCGCGCTTCTCCGGCTTGCCACAGGGTAGCGTACAGGCCCACCAGCGTGACCACCATCAGGGCGGCCAGGCTGCTGGCCAGCGCGGTGCGGCGGCGACAGAACAGGCGCAGCCGCCCGAGTGCAGAGGGCCGGCGCGCCCGCACGCTGCGGAAGGCCAGCCAGGCCTCCAGGTCTTCACCCAGCTGCGCGGCGTTGGTGTAGCGCTCGGACGGCTCCGGCGCCATGGCCTTCTGAACGACGTTGTCGAGATCGCCGCGCATGGCCTGGCGCAGCTGGCGCTGTTCGCCGGCCGATAGCCTGACATCGCTGCCGATCGCGCGCGATGGTGGTCCGGTATGCCCGCGGCCGCGCCGGTCGATGGCGGCATCGAAGGGCGCCTGACCGGTCAGCAGGCGAAACAGCAGGGCACCAATCGCGAAGACGTCCGTCGCGGTGGTGATCGGCTCTCCGAGCAGCTGCTCCGGGGCGGCATATTGCGGTGTAAACACGCGCGTCAGCCGCGTCATGTGCTCCGGTTCAGCGCCAGCATTCAGTGCCCGGGCGATACCGAAGTCCAACAGCACCACCCGACCTTGTTCGGTGACCAGTACGTTGTCCGGCTTGATGTCGCGATGCACCACTAGGTTGGCCTGGGCGAAGGCCACCGCCCGGCACAGATCGCGCACCAGGGTCACGCGCTGGCGCAGGCTCACCCCGGCATCGCAGTAGCGGTCGATGGACTGGCCCTCGATAAACTCGGTCACCATCCACGGCGTGCCGTCGGGCATGACGCCGGCATCCAGCAGACTGGCGATATTGGGGTGGCGAAGGCCTGCCAGAAAGCGCACCTCGCGCTGGAACTGCTCACCCCAACGGGTAGAAAGCAGGGCCGGGTTCAGCAGCTTGATCGCCACTGCCTCATCGAAAGCCCCGTCGATACGACGGGCCCGATAGACGGCCGACATTCCGCCCCGACCAATCAGTGCTTCCAGCCGATAGCGATCAACCACCTGGCCGGAAAGATCGGGCAGAGTGGTCGGCAGGCTTTCGCCGCCGAGGCTGATTTCGGCGCGGTCCAGAAGCCCCGGGCGCTCCAGGGCTGCCAGCATGGCCAGCACACAGGCCCGGACGGTGCCGGGCTGGGTCAGTCGTTCGGCTGCCTGTCGACGTTCGTCCTCTTCCAGATCGAGCAACTGATCAAGAACGGCTTCGGCCGCCTGCCAGTCGGATGTGCTTGCTCGATTCCCCATGGTCTCTACCCTGGTTCGGCCCTGCTCGATTATGCCCCGTCCCGGCGCAGCGGGCCAGGCAGGCCGCGCAGCGCCGGGACGGGCCATATGTGCAGTCAGGGCTCGAAGCGGTCGTGGAAGATCTTGTCCGCTCCGGGGCCGGCAACAAATTCCGCAGCCACCGAGCGGTTGGTGGACATGGTCAACTCGCACGCGCCCAGACCGGAGCAGACACCCGTCCAGCCGGCGAAGCTGAAGCCCGGCGCCGGATCGGCCACCAGCACCAGCTGGGTGCCGTCGACGAAGACTTCCGTGCAGTTGCTGGCGCAGGTGATATCCCACGGCTGGATGTT
>SLJA01000134.1 GCA_007135355.1 Wenzhouxiangella sp. | reverse complement strand
GGCGGGAAGGAAAACTGCAGCGGCTGGGTGTAGAAGCCGGCCAGTACCACCTCGCCGCCACGCGCCAGGCGCGCGATCAGTGTATCCAGCAAACCGCCGGCACCGCTGACATCACAGATGACGGAGTAATCCACGCGCCCGTCCTCGTCTGCACGGGTGATGGCATAACCCTCGGCACCCCCACAGCGTTGCGGATCGTTTTCCCAGACCACCGGCTGCTGCCCCAGCGCCAGCGCAAGACGGGCCAGCAAGCGCCCCAGCACCCCATGGCCGACAATCAGCTCCGGCAGGCGCAAGCCGCCTTCTGGCGCCTGCATGGCATGATAGGCGGTCGCGGCCAGGGCCAGCAGCACGCCCTGCTCCTCGAGCGCCTCGTCGATCGGCACCAGCCGCGCCGCCGGCACAACCACGCGCGATGCGGCACCGCCGAACAATCCATGCACCTCGCCGTAGCAGCGCGCCCCAGGCACAAACACCCGCTCGCCCGGCCGCCGGTCACTATGCGACCCGCTGACCACGATCCGGCCGACGGATTCATAGCCGGGCACCAGGGGATACCCCATGCCGGGAAACGGTGGCATGGCGCCGGTCCAGAGCAGCCGCTCGGTTCCCGTGCTGATACCGCTGAAGTCGATATCGACCACGACATCCTCAGGCCCCGGGGCATCCAGGCGCAGTTGCCTGAGCTCGAGGCGCTCGGGTGCCGCAACGACCACAGCGAGGGCGGTCAGATCACTCACCCGGCACCAGACAACAACGATTCGGTTTGCAGCCGCTCATCCATTCCGTGGCTCCAGACACTCATCCACGCGGCCCCTTGCACCAGCAATCACCATACAAGCAGCCCGGCTTTTGTCAAGCTCATCCGGCGTCCGTGCCCGGCCTGGCGCTGAGCACGCGGACCAGCAGCGGCGCCGCTGTTCGGTGAGACTTTACCGCGGTGAAGCCGGCGCTTTCGAGCATCGATCGAATCTCCGCGGCCGGGCGCGCCCGGCCCTGCCCCATGGCCATCAGATAGAAGCCGAAGTAAGCTGCCCCGACCGGCTCGGCACCCCGGGTATCCAGCATCGGTTCGGCGATCAGGATCACTCCGCGCGAGCCCAGCGACCGGCGCACCGAACGCAGCAGTTCCAGGGCCTGCTCATCATCCTGGTCGTGCAATACGCGCACCAGCGAGATCAGATCAAAACCCATCGGCAGCGGGTCATTGAGAAAGTCACCGCCACAGGTGCCGGCGCGGTCGCCCAGGCCTTCGCGGTCAAACCGGGCGAGCGCGCGAGCGCACACCGGTGGCAAATCAAAAACACACGCGCTCAGATGCGGCGCTGCGCGCATCGCAGCGGCGGCAAAGGCGCCCTCGCCGCCACCGACATCTAGCAGCCGGGCATGCCGGCGCAAGGGATAGGCCGCCAACACCTGCTCGGCAATTAACTGCTGTGACGCGGCCATGAGCCGGCTGTAGTCACAGACCTGCTCGGGTCCGAGCGAGGCCGGGCTGCTGGTTTGCGAGTAAGCCCAGAAGCGCCCAAGCTCCGTGCCATCCAGCTCGCCCCGCATCAGCGCCAATGGATCACTCAGGTCGGCATAAAACGCGCTGTGATGCTCGATCATCATGCCCACCGAAGGATTGCCGAGCAAGGCCACGCCCAGCGTCCCCAGGCCAATGCGTCCACGATCCCGGGTCTCGACCAGCTGCAGGGACTCGGCGGCTTCCAGCAGCCGCTCCAGCGAGGCCCGCGGCAACTGTAGGATTTCGGCCAACTCGGCCGCGCTGTGGGGAGAGCGCGCCAGAATCTGCAACAGGCCCAGGCGCGTGCAGGCCAGCAGCACTTGCGAATAGACGAAACCGCTGCACAGATCAAACAGCGCACGCATGCGCCGACGCGCAATCCAGCGCACCACGGGGACGCGCAAAGCCCGGCGCTGGAAGTTGGGATCGCCGAGCAGCCGGTCCCGCCACTGCAACAGGGCAGCAAACCAGCCCCAGGTCTTCCAGCGCGCGTTCAATGACGACCCCGGGCCGTCAACGGCGAAATGCACACCGGCTCAGGCCGCGTTGTCGGCCAGCGCCGCCGGAAGGAAGCGACTCGCCTCTTCCATGATGCGCGCTTCCAGCCGATCCGCTCCGGCACACGGCGGAATGGTCGCAACCACGCCGGCCATGATGCTTTCGAAGTGTTTGCGCGCACCTTCAAGTCCCAGCTCACGCACCGAACTGGGATGGCCGCGCGCCTCGTCCTGATGCATGGGCTTGCCCAGTGAGGCCTCGTCACCGGCCACATCGAGAATGTCATCGACCACCTGGTAGGCGCTGCCGATCCGTTCACCCAGCGTTCGCCATGGCCCGGCATTGACACCGGCCGCGGCCGCGCCAGCCGCCGTTGCCGCGGCAAACAGCGAACCGGTTTTGGACTGCTGGTAATCGGCCAGGTTGACATCGGACTCGCATTCCCAGGCCTGTCCGGCCACGATTCCGGCCGGCAGACCCACCGAGCCACTGACGATCTCGATCAAGGATGCAAGCCGCTCCGGCGCCTGGCGCGTGCCCGCAACCAGGGTCTGGAACGCCAGCACGATCAGCGCGTCACCGGCCAGCACCGCCAGCGGCTCACCAAACGCCTGGTGTACGGAAGGACGACCACGACGCAGCGGCGAATCGTCGAAACAGGGCAAATCGTCATGAACCAGCGAGGCACAGTGCAGGAACTCGATTGCGGCCGCGGCGGCATCGGTGACCGCCGGCTGGTCTTCACCACAGGCATCGGCCACGGCCAGACAGATTTTCGGCCTGACCCGGGCGCCGCCCGGAAAAACGGCGTACTGCACCGCCTGGTCCAGACCCGGCGCACAGGAGGAACCGCGCACCGCCTGGAGATGTTTCATCAAGGCCTGTTCAATCCGTTCTGCAACACCCATCCCTTCACCTCCTGATCTTGATCTGCCCTTTTTGTGCGGATTTCCGCCGACCGCGCATGCACAGGCCATTTGAGTTTGTCAGTTAGACTGTGCCTGGGTTTTGCGATGGGTCAAAAAACCCTTTCATTGTGCCGCAAACCGGCTGGTCGGCGGCCGCCAATCGACCGCGGCACTGTCGCGGCTTGCAAGAGGCCATACGCACGTTGATCAACTCAGGCAAAAAGCATGCCGTCATCATTGGCGCCGGCATCGGCGGCCTGACCAGCGCGCTGGACCTGGCCAGCCGCGGCTTGAAGGTCAGCGTGTTCGAGCATGCGGCCCGGCCCGGCGGCAAGATGCGCGAAGTCGATGTCCAGGGCCATGCAATCGACTCCGGCCCCACCGTATTCACCATGCCCTGGGTGTTCGAGCAACTGTTTGCCGATGCCGGCAGTCGACTCGAAGACTACCTGAGCATCCGACCCGCCGACTTGCTCGCGCGACACTTCTGGCGTGACGGCTCACAGCTCGATCTGTTTGCCGAACTCGAGCCGTCGGTCGCGGCGATCGCGTCGTTTGCCGGCGTGGCCGAAGCCCAACGCTACCGCGCCTTCTGCCGGCGCGCGCAGCAGGTATTCAAAACCCTTGACCGGCCATTCATGCGCAGCCAGCGACCCAGTCCGTGGGCCTTGGTCGCCGCCGTGGGTGTGCGCGGCCTGCTGGATCTATGGCGCATTCAGCCATTCCGGTCGCTATGGCGCGAGCTGGGCAGACACTTTCAGGATCATCGCCTGCAGTCGCTGTTCGGCCGCTACGCCACCTATTGCGGCGCCAGTCCCCTGCAAGCACCGGCCACGCTGATGCTGATTGCGCATGTCGAACAGGTGGGCGTCTGGCAGGTCGAAGGCGGCATGCAACGCCTGGCCGAAGCCCTCGCCGAACTGCTGCAACGCAAGGGAGGGTGTGTTCGCTACGATACGGCCGTCAGCAAAGTTACCGTCCAGGCCGGACGCGCGGTGGGCGTCCAGTTGGCGGACGGCACCTCATGCCGTGCCGATGTCGTCATCGCCAACACCGACGTTGCCGCCATTGGCAGCGGCCTGCTGGGGCCCGAAGCCGCGGCGGCCGTGCCACGCCCGGATAGCGCCAGACGTTCGCTGTCGGCGCTGACCTTCTCGCTTGTAGCCATAACCGCCGGCCGCGAACTGGGCCACCACAACGTATTTTTCCCTGACGACTATCCGCGTGAATTCGTCGATATCTTTCACCACCGCCGCCTGCCGTCGCGTCCAGCCGTCTACGTCTGCGCGCAGGACCGTGGCCTGGGCGATACCCGGCCCGGCGCACCGGAACGCCTGTTCCTGATTACCAACGCCCCGGCCAGTGGTGACCATGACGGGTTTGCGGCCGACAGCGTCAAGCGGCAGCAGACCGCTGCGTTTGAGTTGCTGCGGGCCTGCGGGTTGGCGGTCGATGTCGACGCGCGGCATTTGGTGGCGACAACGCCGACCGACTTTGAACGCCGCTTTCCCGGCACCGGCGGCGCACTGTACGGCGCCGCGCCGCATGGCTGGCGGGCTTCTTTCAGCCGCCCCGGCGCGCGCAGCCGCCTGCCCGGACTGTACCTGGCCGGCGGCAGCGTACACCCGGGACCTGGTGTTCCCATGGTGGCCCTGTCCGGGCGCCTGGCCGCCGCCGCGGTTGCCGCTGATCTGGGACTGGATGCAGCGCAATGAGGCCTAACTTCGACCTGAATGTTCCCCGTGATGGCTATGCCTGGTGGTATGTGGACGCAATCAGCGATGACGGTCGCCACGGGCTGACCATGATCGCGTTCATCGGCAGCGTGTTCTCGCCCTACTATGCCTGGGCGCGGGCCCGTGGACATGGCGATCCGCTGGATTTCTGTGCCATCAATGTGGCGCTGTATGGGTCCGGCGGGCGCTGGTGCATGACCGAGCGCGGGCGTTCGGCCATGACGCGCACGGCCGATACGCTGAATATCGGCCCCAGCAGGCTGCGCTGGAGCGAGGACGCACTGGCCATTGAAGTACGGGAATGGGCGGTGCCCTTGCCGCGGCCGTTGCGCGGGCGGATTCATGTCCAACCCCAAACGGTCAACCATCGGCGTCTTGACCTGGATGGCCAGGGTCGGCATCACTGGTCACCGATCTGGCCGGCGGCGCGGGTTGAGCTCGATTTCGAGCAACCGGGCCTGAACTGGTCCGGCAGCGGCTATTTTGATCACAATGCCGGCAGCGAAGCGCTGGAGCGCGGATTCAACCACTGGTCGTGGTCGCGCGCCATGACCAAGCAGGGCCCGGTTGTGCTCTATGACACCCAACTGCGTAGCGGGCAAGACCACTCCCATGCCCTGCTGTTCGAGCGCAGCGGAGACTGGACCCGGCTGCCCAGTCCGGAGCGGGTCAAGCTGCCGCGCAGCCGCTGGGGCATCGCGCGCCCGACCCGATCGGAGGATGGCGCGGCCCGGGTGATTGCCACCTGGGAAGACACCCCGTTTTATGCCCGCTCGCTGGTTGACATCGGCCTGCTCGGCGAACGCGTCACCGCCGTCCACGAAGGCCTGTCACTCAAGCGTTTTTCTTCCCGGGTGGTGCAGTTGATGCTGCCCTTTCGGATGCCGCGCAAGGCCTGAGCAGGCACCGACTCGCAAGCCTCTCGAGGCCGCCCGGCTCGGTGACCTGCCGCCTGCACCCTCCCACATCACCCCACCTCAATGCTGATTTCAGGGCACGATAGGCGTGGGCCAACGGACCCGCCCCGGCATCAATCCATTGATGCAATTGAAGTTCATGTTCAACGATAAGAAATCGCCAAGCCCTGACGGCGCGAATTACGGCACAATAGGCGAGTGGGATTCGGGTTGAACCGCCTGCCGAACGCCGATGGCGGGAGCCAATCATTCGCGGGGAGCGATCGAACAACATGACGACAAAAAAACGCGCCGCCGTTATCGGTTCGGGTTTCGGTGGCCTGAGCCTGGCCATTCGCCTGCAGGCGGCGGGATTTGACACCACCATTCTGGAAAAACGCGACAAACCGGGGGGACGGGCCTATGTCTACGAAGACCAGGGCTTTGTCTTCGACGGTGGCCCAACCGTCATCACCCACCCGGCGGCGCTGGAAAACCTGTTCACCCTGGCCGGCAGAAAAATGTCCGATTATGTTGAACTGCTGCCGGTTGAACCCATGTACCGGCTGTGCTGGGAAGATGGCGATACCTTCGATTACACCAACGACGCGGCGCTGCTGGAAGAACAGATCCGCCGCCGCAACCCTGACGATGTTGACGGCTATCGCCGCTTCCTGGAGTACTCACAGGCGGTCTTCGAGAAAGGCTACCTGGAACTGGGCCACTTGCCGTTTCTCAACTTCGGCTCGATGATCCGGGTCGCCCCGGCGTTGTTCAAACTCAAGGCCTGGCGCAGCGTGTACAACCAGGTGGCACGCTACGTCAAGGACGAGCATCTGCGCCAGGCGTTCTCGTTCCATCCGCTGCTGGTCGGCGGGCATCCGTTCAAGGCCTCCTCGGTCTACACCCTGATCCATGCCCTGGAGCGCGAGTGGGGGGTGTGGTTCGCGCGCGGCGGAACCGGCGCGCTGGTGCGCGGCATGGTCAAACTGTTCGAGGACATCGGCGGCACCCTCCGCCTCAACAGCGAAGTGGCAAGAATCGATACCGAGAACGGCCGCATCAGCGGTCTGAAAACCGTCGACGGCTACCAGGCCAACTTCGACGCGGTGGCCAGCAATGCCGACGTCCTGCACACCTACGGCAAGCTGCTCGGGCACCATGAACGCGGACGCCGCCAGCAGAAAACACTGGAAAAACGCAGCTGGAGCATGTCATTATTCGTGATTTACTTCGGCTTGAAGCGCGTTCATCCCCACCTCAAGCACCACATGGTGCTGTTCGGACCGCGCTACAAGGAACTGATCGACGATATTTTCAAGGCTCCGACACTGGCCGACGATTTCTCGCTCTACCTGCACGCACCGTCGCTGACCGACCCTTCGCTGGCGCCGGAGGGCTGCAGCGCCTACTATGTGCTGTCTCCGGTACCGCACCTGGGAACGGCTGATCTGGACTGGGATGAAGTGGGCCCCAAGTACTGCCAGCGCATCCTCGACTATCTGGAAAAGCACCACATCCCGGGCCTCAATGAAGATCTGGTCACCTGTCGCACCCTGCATCCATTCGGGTTCCGTGACGAATTGAACTCGCACCTGGGCTCTGCCTTTTCGGTGGAACCGGTACTGACCCAGTCGGCCTGGTTTCGACCGCACAATCGCGACCGCGCATTGCCCAACCTCTACCTGGTCGGCGCCGGCACGCACCCGGGCGCAGGCATTCCCGGCGTGGTCGGCTCGGCCCGCGCCACTGCCGGCCTGATGCTGGAAGATTTCGGTCTTCCCGTTCCCGGGTTTTGAGCTCGTGGCCGCGTTCACACCCGATCAACTGGAGCAGCAAGCTGCCGATGTGATTGAGCGCGGTTCCAGAAGTTTTGCCGTGGCAACCCGACTGTTCAAGCGCCCCATGCGTCGCGACGTGATGCTGCTGTATACCTGGTGCCGTCACTGCGACGACCTGGTCGATGGTCAGCAACTGGGGCAGGGTGCGATCAAGACCGCCAGCAGCCAGGCACTGGAACAGTTGCGCGGCGAGTCCCTGGCCGCCCTGGACGGCAACCCATCCGACCCGCTGCCTTTCCAGGCCCTGGCCGATCTGTCCCGCCGACACCCGATCAAGCGCGCGCTGATCGACGCGCATCTGCGCGGATTCGAACTCGATGTGGCCGGCTGGCAACCCCAAACTCTCGCTGACACCGTACAGTACTGCTACCACAGCGCCGGGACGGTGGGCATCATGATGGCCAGCCTGATGGGCGTTCGCGACACCACCACCCTGTATCGGGCCAGCGACCTGGGCATTGCCTTTCAACTGACCAACATCGCGCGCGATGTGGCCGAAGACGCCGCGGCCGGGCGCAGCTACCTGCCGCATGACTGGCTGATCGCGGCCAGACTCGACATTGCAGACCTGGCCAATCCCGCCCGACATGAACAGCTATTCCCCCTGGTGCGGCGCCTGATCGACGAGGCCGAGCCCTACTATCAGTCCGCTGCCGTCGGGTTGCGCGCCCTGCCCCGACGCGCCGCCTGGGCCGTCGCCACGGCCAGGGCGGTGTACCGGGACATTGGCCACCAGCTGGTTCGGCGCGGCCCGGATGCACTCAGCGAGCGCACCTTCACCCGCCCCTCGCAGAAAGCCTGGCGCGTGCTGGTCACCTTGCCGGACGCGCTGGCGCCGCGACGCACACACACTGCCACGTCGCGTTCCGAGCTCTGGACACCGCCCGAAATCGCCTGAAGCCTTAGCGGCCGGGCATTAAACCGGCATGCCTACTTGCATGCCGGGTTAATAACAACGGATCACCCGGCCTTCAGCGCGACAACCTGGCTCGTTCGCCATGCAACAACAGCCACAAGGCGAAGGCGAAAGCGGCCGCGCCGAGCGCGGTCATCACTTGCTCCAGCCAGTGCAGAGCCAGGGTGTCCGCGCCGGCCATGGCGATCGGCTGCAAACCGAACACCACCAGCACATTCACGCCCAACAGCGCGACCACGCCCCATTGCCGGGCCCGCCAACCGCGCTGAATCAGCAGACCCATCAGACCCAGGTTGCCCAGCGTGGTGAGCAACATGAACGGCAAAAACCAGCCGCGCGGCATCTCCAGCCCCCAGCTGCGAAGCGCGGCCAGAGCAAGCGCCAGCCCGATGGCCAACAGGGCCAGAGTCAGTATCGGCGCGGTCCGCGGATCAGGGCTGGGGCGATGAAAAGCCATCCAGACCAAAACCGCCAGGAGAAAAAACCCCGGGCCGATTAGCGGAAACAGTGCGTTGGCCAGCCAGGACACATCATGACCGGTCAGGGTGGCCACCAACTTCCACAGTGCCTTGGACAGGCCACCGGCCACGATCAGGGCAGCGGCCAGCAGCCCCCAGACACGCAGATCGGGGCGCAGCCCGCCCAGCAGGCGCAGCAAGAAGAAAAGCGCCAGCGCCGTCAATAAGGCGGGCAGAAAATTGAACAGCGCCAACGGCAGGGTAAAAAAATCCATGCCGAATCTTACGCTGTCCGCGCCCTGAACGCAGCGCTCCCGCCAGCCATCGGCGGACTTTCCGCATCCCGTTGAGTGACGTCTCGGGTGAAAAAATGCCTTGCCTTATGCAGGCTTAGTGGATACTCTGGTGTGAAGAACACGTGAAGACTGCAGTTTTTTTGATGCAGATCAATCTCCAATCCGCGCTCAGGAGTACCCTTGGGACATGTTTAAGGCCATCCGGGCAACTCTCTGGACGTTACGGATCACCCTGCCGAAAGTTGCAGTCGGCTGGATGTTCGCGCTACTGACCATCGATTTCAACCGCGTCGCCATTTTTGAACTCGGCATTGCCGCGGTCGTGGTGACCGCCTTGCTGTCCATCCATTACTTCATGTCGCCGTTCCAGGTCGTGGTGGGGCGGATTGCCGATATCAAGCCGCTGTTCGGTTACCGGCGCACACCCTACCTGCTGCTGGGCAGCATCGTGGCCAGCCTGCTGTTCCTGGCCCTGCCCACGGTCACCATCGCCATGGGCGAGGGCTCGCCCGTCGCCATGCTGAGCGCCATCCTGCTATTTACGCTATTCGGTTTGTCGCTGGCGATGATGGCCGATACCTATCATGCCCTGCTAGCCGAGGTCACCACACCGGAAAACCGTGGCCTGGTCATCTCGGTGGTGTGGATCGTGATGATCATGAGCACCATTCTGGCCACCGTGGTGATGAACGCCGTGCGCCCGGAATTCACCCCCGAGGCCATGCAGAATCTCTACAACCTGACGCCGCTGGTGGTGATCGGCAGCACGCTGCTGGGCGTGATCGGCATCGAGAAGCGCATGAACCGCGAACAGCTCGAGGCCGCCCGGATCAAGGCGCGCTCGCTGGCGCCGCCGGGCAATCCATTGACTTCCGCTTACGAGCTGCTGAAGCGCAATCCGCAAACGCGTGGATTCTTCGCCTTCATCTTCGTCGCCATGTTCTCGATCTTCCTGCAGGAAAACATCATTGAAGTCTTTGGTGCCGAAGTCTTCGCCATGACGATCAAGGAAACCTCCTCCATGCAGCGTTTCTGGGGTGGCGGCATCTTGATTGGCATGGTGCTGACCGGCGTGTTCAGCTTTGTCTTCAAAATTTCGCGCAAGAAGCTGGTGATTGCCGGTCTGATTGGCGCCTCGGCCGGATTCTTTGCCCTGGCCCTGACCTCCCTGTTCGGGCCGGGCGACTTGGTCAAGCCGCTGTTGTTCGGTATGGGCCTGTTCATCGGCGTGTTCAACGTTGGCGCCCTTGCCCTGATGATGGAAATGACCGTTGCCGGCGCCACGGGCCTTTACATGGGCCTGTGGGGGACCGCGCAAGGCCTGGCCATGGGTACTTCTTCATTCAGCAGCGGGGCTCTGCATACCGCCCTGATCGGCAGCGGTTTGTTTGCTCCGGAAATTGCCTACTTCGGCATCTTTATGCTCGAAGCCTTCGGCCTGCTGGTGGCCGGCGTGATCATCTACAAGGTCAGCGTACGCAAATTCGCCGCAAGCGCCAGCAAACCGGTCCCCCAAGATCGACCTGCCGACGCGGCGATTCCGACCGGTACGGCCGCGAGCACCTGACTCGAGACCCGCCGCGCGCCCCACCTGGCGGTCGGGCGCGTTATGATCTTGGCGTGATTCCGCCGGCAGAGCTTTACTAGATCCCAATGAGCCAACACTCGAGCCTGGACTACCGCTTCGATCAGCGCGTAGTGAGTCAATACGATACGCTGCGCGGGCATCCGCCCCAAGTGGCCGCCACAATCGGACAGGCAATCGCTGATCAGATCGGGACAAGAGCGCGGGTGCTGGAGCTCGGCGTCGGCACCGGACGCATCGCGCTCCCCACGGCGGCGGCAGGTTGCGAGGTTTTCGGCATTGACCTGTCATCACACATGCTGGCAGCGCTGGCTCAACGCATAGGCGACGAGCAGCTCAACCGCATTCACCTGGCTCAGGCCGACATCAAGGCACTGCCCTTCGCCGATGCCGTTTTTGATGGCGCCCTGGCAGTCCATGTGTTGCACCTGGTCGCGGATTGGGCGGGGGTGCTGACCGAGATCAATCGGGTATTGCGGCCCGGCGGAACCCTGGTCCTCGGCCGTGACTGGATTGACCCGGAATCCTTTGGCGGCATGATTCGCAACTACTTTCGGCGCACCGTGGTGGAAGTCGGCACCGACATGCTGCCTCCCGGCGCCAGCGCGGCCGGCCCACCCAGCGGCGGTGCGGCCATCGTCAAGCACCTGATGCAGTTGGGCGCGCGGCCGGTCGGTCAAGGGGAAATCATTGCTGCTGAATGGCGCACCGAAATCAGCCCGCGCCAGATCCTTGACGGCATTCGCTCGCGCGATGATGCCGAGAGTTGGGTACTGCCGGATGATGTTCTGAACGAGACTATGCGTCGGCTGGAGGTGTTCGCCGCCGAACAATGGGCACGGCTTGATGAGCCACAGGGCCTGACTCGGCGCTTCATGCTGGGCGTCTTTCGAATGCCGGGGCCACGGGCTGCGACGGGCGGGGTGTAGACCGCTGACAGGTTGCTGATGGGCCGCAATGGACCAGCCCAGTTTTGAGACAATAGCTGGATGTTTTTATGGTCGTCATTCAAGGGGCATCCCGCATGAGAAATCTGACCATCCTGTTCGCCCTGCTGTTCGTCATGATGCTGGGTTTGTATCTGTACGAGCGCCAGCAGCGCCTGGCCATGACCGAAGCGGTACAGGCGGCACAAGATGCCGCCGAGGTCGCCACGGACCGCTACGAGGAGCAACTCGCACGTCTGCGCTTCGAGCTGGAACAAAGAGGCCGCCCGCGTCAGGGGCTGGAAAGCATGCAGGCACTGCGCGACGTGCAGGAAACCCTCAGACATCAGCGCCTGCGCGAACATCACCAAACCCTGCGTGAGGCGAGCATCACCCTGGGGCTGGAAGAGGAACGCAGCCAGGCGCTGGCGAACGCTTTACGCCGATTCGACGCCGGCAAACGCCAACTGGTTACCCAGACCCGCGCGGAAGGAGCCTTCCTCAGCGATCATCACCTCGATCTGGTCGACGAGCTGCGTCAGGAGACGCTGACGCTTTTGGCCGAGATTTTCAGCAGCACTGAGTACGAGCAGTTCTTCCAGCAGGGTTTTGCAGAACGTCTGGACCTTGTCAGCACATCGGATTCCGCACAACCGGTCCCCGAGTGACCACGGGCAATTGACTCGACGGCATTGAACTGCGTGCCAAGAGACTCGTTGCGGGCAGCAGTGCCGCGCCCCCTGCATGCCGTGCTCGTATTGACGTTGCTCGGCATCATGCTTTTGGTGCTGATCCCGCGTCTGGTCATCAACAACTCACCGCTGGTCTACTTGCCGTCAAACCTGCAGGCAATGCAGGTTGAACAACAACTCAGAGCGTATTTTTCTTCCGACGAACTACTGGTCGCGGCGTTCGCCGGTGAAGACCTGTTTGAAGATCAATTCTTGTCCAAACTCGACACTCTGGTTGCCGAACTACTCAGCCATGAGCTCGTCGACCAGGTCCTGGCGCCGTCAACAATCGAGCGCATAGCCGGTCGAGACGACAGCATCACAGTCGAAAACCTGCTTGGCCCGGAGGTGTGGCCCGAACTGTCCACATCAGCCCGCAAACAGCGTGTGCTGGCGCACCGCTTTGCTCGGGGCTTGCTGGTCTCCGATAGCGGCGAGGTCATCGCCATCGCAGTGCGGCCGGTTGAATTGAACCTGAGCGAGCAGCGCCGCCAGCTAGTGGATGATTTCCTTGACTTGGTCGACCAAATCCATCTGTCGGCGCATCTGCGCGCGGTGACCGGTCAGGTGGCGCTGGACGCGGCCCAGATGGACATGATCATCCGAGACTCCATGATTTTTGCGCCAGCATCGCTGCTTGTCGGGATGTTGATGCTTCTATGGATGTTTCGCAGCTGGCTAACAGCGCTTAGCCTGCTGATCGTGGTGAGCTTTTCAGCGGGCAGCTCGCTGGCGGTATTGGTTTTGCTCGGACAACCCTATACGCTGATCAGCGCCGCCATCCTGCCGCTGAATGCAGGCCTGGCCGTGGCGCTGTTGATGCATTTGTTCAACGCCATGTCTTTCGCGCGGCGCGGCGGCCGGCTTGAACCGCGCGAGCTCGTATTGCAGGCGCGGCAACACATCCATCGCCCGGCTCTGCTGACCGCGCTGACCACCATGGCCGGGCTGTTATCGCTGACGATCAGTGAGGTTCTGCCGGTGCGCGCCTTCGGCGCGGCAGCGGCGGCAGGAGTCCTGGTTCAATACCTGGTCGTGTTCTGGTTGTTACCGAGCTTTCTCATGGTCCGGCATTCGGCCAACTTGCCGGCATCCAGCCGTCTGTTGAACACTGTGGACCGCCTGACTCGATGGCTCCGGGCTCTTGGCCTGCGCCATCCCGTGAAGGTGCTTTGCCTGTTTGGGTTACTGATGATGATCAGCCTGCCGTGGCTGGGACGCATTGAGTCGGAGAGTGATTTCGAGCGCTTCTTTCAGGCAGAACATCCGCTGGTGCAGTCCACCGAATTTTTCATAGAGCATCTGGCCGGCCCGGCCATGATTCAGATCCTGTGGCACAGCGGGCAGACGAATGGCTTTCTGGAGCCCGAGCGGCTGGCTCTCCTGGGCCAGCTGCAAGAGTGGTTGACAGAGCGCGATGAAGTGGACCGAGTCACCAGCATCCGTCACGTGCTGGAGGAGCTGAACTGGGCGTTTCATGGCGAAGACGAATCGCAGCGACGGGTTCCTGATGATCGCAATCTGATTACCCAGTACCTGCTGCTATACGACGGCGAAGAGCTTTACGAGTTGGTTGACCGCTCTTTCTCGGTGACCCGGCTCATGGTCAATCTGAATGTCACCGGCTCAAATGCCGTCGCTCTCCTGCTCAAGGACCTGGAAAACTGGTCGGACGCAAATTTGTCGACAGAAGCCGCGAGCGGCGTCGGTGGCGCCATGAGCCTGTTTGTCGAGTTTGAGCGATTGCTGGTCAGCGGCCAGCTGAACGGGCTACTGATCGCGCTGCTATGCATCTGGATCATGATGGCGATCGGCTGGCAGTCAGCGCGAGCAGCGACCTTTTGCCTGTTTCCCAACTTTTCGCCGGTGCTGGCCATCTTTGTCGTCATGGGAGTGTTCGGTATCTGGCTGGATGTTGTAACCGCCACGGTTGCCAGTGTCGCGGTGGGGATTGCGGTGGACGACACGCTGCACCTGTACCACGCCTATCGCACGCGTCGACGAGCCGGCGCGTCACCAGTGTGGGCGCTGGCGCGCGCCTTTCAACGAACCGGTCGTGCAGTCACTGCGACAACCTTCACCCTGGGCGCCATATTCCTGCTTATGGCCAGTTCCGATTTTGTGCCGGTCACCAACTTCGGCATATTGACTGCCTTCGGCCTGCTCACGGCGTGGCTTTTCGATCTGGTCGTACTGCCGGCGCTGCTGCTGGTACTGGACCGCCCCACCCCGCGAAGACTCACCTAACAGCCTGCCAAGACAAGAAAAAAAGCCTTTGCAACGGGCGCGCAACCGGTGCAAATGATAGACTTTTTCGGCCGAAAGGAGTAGTGTATCGGTACAGTTTGAGGTCCGGGAGGGCCATGCAATGAATCGTAGAATCTGGCTAGCTGCTACCGCTGTATTAGCAGCCTGGTTGATCATTCCCAACGGCCTGGCTGGAGAAAGCGCGCCATCTTTCTCTGCGGCAGATCAGCGCTGGATGGCCGTGCCGCGCCCGTTGCCGCGCCAAGGCGACGGCGAAGCAGCCAATATTGAGGACGACGAATTCGTGGCCATGTCGGAGCGGGCGTTCGCGGCCGCCATGCGGGCCCGACAAGAGCATTTCGCCCGCATCGGTTTGACCGCACCCACCCAGCCGGAACCACTCGGAACCTTGCAAGGAGCGGCCATCGAGTCAAATGCCAGGCCCGAGTCCATCACCGGCTCGGCCGACGAGCCGTTCGGGATGACCTTGCTGCCCACCAACCCAGCACTGAGCTGCCCCGGTTTTTACATTATCCGAACGCATCCCGGCGACACCTCTCAGGTCGGTCGGTTCGGCGTTGAAATCCTGCTTCGCGGGCCGGGCTCAAGAACCTTGCAAGGCGGCATCAACTTCGGCGGACGGGCATCTGCGACCCATTTGGGTCGCGGTGTCAATGGATTTTCGGCTTTCAGCATCAACAATCGACGCAATGAAAATCAGGTCGTCAATCTGGGTGTTACCGTCGGCGCACCGGGACGCGTCATGTTGGAACGGCGCAGCGCTTCCGAAGGCAACACCATGTTTGTTGATCGCCAGGTTAGCCAAGGCGATACTTCGATCAGCGTAGAAGTACCGCCCGGCTTTTACGTCGTATCCTTCGCGCCCACATCCGCGGCGTCGACCGTCTATGCCGTGCAGGCATTGACCTCTTACGTCAATCGCTCGGGCGGTGGTTTCTCGGGTGGCGCGGTATTTGGTGGCTTCCATGACCCCTCCAGAGCCGCTAGCGCAACCAATTCCACCGGCTTCGCCGGTATTTGCATCGCGGAACCGTCCGATGTATCAGTCGAAGTTTTGTCGGCACCGACGTACGGAAGCTCCGGCGCCCGCGGCATGGAATTTTCGGTCTCGCTGAGTTCGGGTGAAATCTTTCTCGATTCCCGTACGCCAGAGCGCGCACCCAGAACAGCAATCAACAATGCCATCAACCAGGTTGTGGACTGGCAAGGCCTGCAATTGATCAGCTATCTGGATGTTCGGTCAGGCGCCCGGCAGGAAGTGCTGCGTGCATACGATCTGACGGAAGAGGAACTTGATCTCCTGATTGACTTCACGGGGTATCTCATTGCAGCAGATTTGCGCGACGAGCGAAGAGCAGCCGTTGCCGCCGGCGCATTCATGTTCGAGAGAGATTTGTTTTTGGCCGAGTTCCTGGTCGTGGCTGATGGAAGACCCTTCGTGATCCTGGATCTGGACTCGATCTCCGAGCTGCCTGGTGGCGATGAACTGGTCGATGACCTGCTGCTCGAACTGACTGAAATGGGCTTGACCGATATTGCGCGAGCACTGGAAGAAGGTCGCTGGCTGGAGCTGACCGGATTGCCGGAAGACTTCGAAATCGACCTACCTGGCATGGACATCCCCGACGATCTGGCTGGCGAACTGCCCGGTTTTCTGGAAGACGACACCGAAGTCATCTATCTGGGCCGGGACGGCGATATCCACTTTATCCTGGCGATCCTCGATAGCGATGGCTTCGTAAACGAGCTGAGAGACCAATTCGGAGATGGTGACTTTGATGACCAAGCGCCCGACGTGGCCGATGAAATCGAAGTTATTTTCCTGATTCGCGATGGCAGGATCATCGCGATCGCGATTGATGTCGGTCTGGCCGACCCCGAACTCCAAGTCGGTCCGGATGACGTCTTGCAGTGGATCGAGATCAATGAATTCAGGGACTCTCTGATCGCACCGGCCTCTCCGGTGTTGTTCGATCTGTGTCGCCTACCCGATGATCTCTATAAGTGCTGACGACAGCCCGAGACTGGATAAGACATGAATGGGCAAGCCCCCGGCATAAAAAGGCTCTGTTGAATTTCAAGTGGGTTAAGCATGAGCATGCGGGCTAGAGCCTTCATCGGCTCGACCCTCGACCGCATCACGTTGGTGCACCACTGGGTCAGCATCCCGCGCATGACATGAACCTGCTTGCGTTGCAGGATTTCCCTGAGCTGCTAGAAGTGGATCCCAAATTTCGGACAGCCCACTAACTCGACTTCTCAGCCGGTTTACGCAGCATTCGGGAGACTACTCGTGATTTCGACGTAGACCTTATCAGGGGTTTGCCTGTCCAGTCAGGCACGCAGAGCGGACGGCGTTTCGTAGGCACTCAGATAGATATCCTCGTACTTGACCGTGCACCACGGTCGCTAATGAAGGAATTATTGTCAAATCTGGTTTGTGGCATCTCAGTCAGGCGACAAAATCCCGAACCTCAGTTTTGTCCATTACTTCAGACCCATCAGTACTCACCTCCAAGCTGGCCTAGCCCTTGAGCGACCGAGGAAATCGCGAAAGGCTTGACGGTCCTCGGGCCCTCCGAACCCCATTTCCTCCGCATCCCCTGACCAGCAACTTAGTCCAACGGCTGAGCAAGCAACCAAAACGGCGGACATGGGTGGCTACTGGCCCAACCATCGGTCTACATGGCGGACGACACAGGCTCTAGCCGGTTGACGCGTTGGCGATTTGGCCTAACGCTCCAAATGAGCGAGCATGAACTCGACATACAGTGCCAGGAGGTGCCTAGAACAATGAACATGCTCACTGAAAAAGAAAACCCCCATTCCACTCAACCCCCCTCGGCGAACCTTGTCCTTTCGACGACTCGACAAATAGGCTGGTTCAAAACCGCGCACTGCTATTTGGTATTTCATGACAGCGAACTCTTGTTTGTTCACCTCAACAAGAAAAACGTCAAATCGGCAGCAATGGAATACCGCGAAGAGCAAAAGGCACAAGGCAAAGGGTTATTAAGGGTGACTTTGGCGATGGCAGGTTTCTGGAGAGACTACGGCAACCGCTACTACGGCGGTTCTCGGGAGGATCTGCTGGCACTGGACGGCGAAAACTTTGCATTGTCCTACGCCGACATCACTCGCCTGGTCTTCAAAACTGCCCGCACGACACGAACTACTGGAGCTGACGACAATTTCCGGGAGATCGCTGGAAAGCTGATTATTCAGAGTGATCAGGGGAAAATGAAATTCAGCCACGGGTACTTCGACCGCAACAGAAAGATCAAAGGTGTTTTGCAAAGGTTGTTAGGCAAGAGCCTGTCTTATATGGCACCTTTTTTGCAGCGTGAGATTAGCTTCGGAAGTTCCGATGTAATTAACTGAGGTAACTCCTGAACCGCCGATTTGAGTTCTCCTGGAGCTTGAGCTATTCGAATAGCCTGTGGGCTGGCTACCATCAAAGTCCGTCCATTGACTATTGCGATGTTTACCGCCTGATTCTGCGTCTCCAGGCGTTCCGGGGAACTTTATTGGTGTGGACATGTGACCCTGCTTGGGCACAAATTGGCCTCGACCCGGGGGCAGTAGGAGGGTCTGTGGGAAATGACCAGGAGCATGGGGGCGCCGAGCATCCTTGGCCCGAGCGAGGATTTCTCTCAGTCTGAGGTTCCCGGTTGACTGCGCGGCAGATTCATTTCTTGTGCGCTAGAAACCAAACGTTTCAACTTACCGCTTGGTACGTTTTGCATCAATCCATTGAACGGCAGTGAAGAAGGGAGCAATCATGAAATTTTCGGACTCTCAGACAATTCCTTCCGGGCTAGAAAAACAAGCATCCCTCACGCAAAACAAAAGGCCGCAGACGGAAATCGCAAGTCTCTCATGGCTCGGCTTCTTCATATGCATGCTTGCTTCATTAGGTCAGCCCGTCGTGGCGCAACAAGGGCCCTATATGCCGCCTGGACTGGACACAGCGATGCGGAACGTAGCTGCCGGCACTGCAACGCCACGGGAAGAAATGATTACGTTCTTCTTCAATGCTGAGGTCAACCTCGCAGCCATCCGAGGTGATATCGCGAAAGATCAGTATAGCATCGTCCAGAATCGATTCCACGAGCTGAATCGACAATTCTCGAGCCAGGCTGTTGAACAAGCCGGATTTAGGGCCAGCATTGGCGAACGTGGCTTCAATCCCGGAACCGATACCGACGTCAACGTATTGAGTCGTCCGGGACGGCCGATCCGACTGGAAGACATTCAGCGCATTGAAACCAACTACCAGAATATCGCGCGCAACCATTTTGCAAATCAGGGTGCGAACACGCCGAATCAGGCATTCAATACGGATACCGATTTTATGCCGCATCCGGATCATACCGATCAATTCGAGCGAATCGTCCAACATATCAATCAGCGCGGCGGCACGGCTTATTCGACGCAAGGAGCCGCCAGGGCGCAAATGGCCATTGATTCACACGATCAGGTTGATTTGAGCGACGCCATTGATTTTTTCCAGCGAGATGCATCGATTGGCGACTGCATCACGGCAAAAGTCTGATTCATGGCTGAGGCACGCCGAGGCGCTGCAGAATGTAGATCCCGAGTACGCTCATCTACTGCGATCCAGAGCGCAACTCGCCGAGTCTCAATCTGCCAAATACATTAATCGTCAGCACCGGCTCAACAATAATCTGCGCACCCATCACGATCTCCCGGTGATTGACGCCGAGCAGACAGGGCTGAATCGCTCACTGGAAAGAATTCAGGCGCTCGGTCGTGGTCCGGCAACACGCGTCGATGCGGCGCGGGTGCGCAGTCTGAATCGCCTGGCCCTGCAGCAGTCATCCGACAATCTGGTCGATACCTTTGCCCAGGTCGCGAGGCTTTCACCGGGTCAGAGCGGTGCCGCATCGCGTGCAATTGCGAACGAATTGATCAACATGCCCGCAGCCAATGCAGGCGAAGCCATCAGCCGTCTGGAACGCAGCGCAGGCAGCCGGTTCGCGCGGGATGTTGCCGAGAACGCACGCCAACTGCGTGCAGCACGAAGTACTCCCTCTGCTCGCCTCACGCCGGAGCCTCCGGCTGGCATCGGTGTGGTCAAGATTCTGACCACCAGCATTGGCGCTTACTTTATGGGCCGGGAGGGTGTTTACCACGCGCTCAGCCAGACCGAGGGGGATGACACGGCTTTTGATTTCGTTGTCAGGGTTTATACCAACGCAGCCTGGTACGGCAGCGGGATTGGGTATGCGTATGAAGAAGCGGAGCAGGCTGAAATCGAGCGTTTTACGCGCCGCTTGGAACGCGGTGAAGATCCCAGCCTCCTGCATGCGGTAAACGTGACCCTTCTGAAAATTCCGTACTTGATGGCTCGCGACTCGGCGTTTGGACTGCTTTACCTGCCTGACAGCATTTACGAGGCGATTACTGGAGAGCAAGAAGCAAAGGCTCGGGAGCAGGCTTCGATTGATTTTTTGGCCGAGGTGCAACGACTAGTTCAGCATCGCGAATCGATTGATGAGGCCCTTCTCTACGCCGAAGATATGGGCATTTATCCGGAAGACCGTCAGCGCTTTCTCAATTGCCTCTGCACTCGGTGTGGCGGCGCGCTCGGAGGCATGTTCTGCTCAGAGCCTTGTCCAAGGAATTTCCCTGGACGTCGTGGTCCCTGCCTGTGCAGGGGGACGCTGAACACTTGGAATACACCGATCCCGGGTGGCACCCAGGACAGCCTGGATTGCTTCAATGCGATTACGCGGAAAAACCATGCTGAAGCCCTTGCCATTTTTAACAGTTGGCGCGACCAGATGATCGCAGAAAATTTTCAGAGCGCAGAGCATGACCTGAAGCTGATTAACGAGTCGATTGAGGCGGGGGAGCTGGACACTGCCCTCAGCACGTTCCGGATGATCCAGCCTCTGATCAATGATTATGTGGTCCCGGTTGATACCGGCCTGGCCATTGTGCAGAGCTTGCCTGGTCGCGAACTGGGAAACCGGATCGGTCAGGCGCTGGTCGACGAGGCGCTGACTATTATTTCCGATCCGGATCATGCCAATCCAATGGCAACCGCCCTGGACCGGGTCGCCCGGGCGCAACAAATCAGCCCGCTGGTCTGGCAACAGACCCGGAACCGGTTCGAAAACTGGGATGAAAATTGGCGTGAAGTTCTCCAGACGACTTTGCCTGCGGTAATTGCAGATGCCGAAGCCGGTTCTCTGGTTTCAGCTCGGGCCAGCCTTGATGAAGTACTTGACCGTCTGGGCAGTGACTTGCCACCGCGTCGGGATGACCCCCGAATCCTCGCAGCTTTGGAGAAGCTGTCGGATCAGGAGTTGATGCTGGCCACGGCAGAGAAATACTGGGAGAACGCGCGTCAATACCAGGCGGCTGCAGACTTCGAACAGGCCATTGCGGCGTATCGGTAAGGTTTGGCGATATGGAAAAACCCTCAAATCCTCGATCGGCTTGAGCGTCTGGAGAGCTTTGTAGCCACCGGTCAGCACGATCATGAACCAACGGATTCACCGTTTGGAGGCCAGGTGGCGTTGCAGACCGCTCTTGAACCGCAGGACTTACTCACACCGCCTGACAGGATCGATCTGACAGCCACCGTCGGCAAGCTGGATTCTGAGGTGAATGAGCAACGTCATTCGATTGATGTATCCCGACATGGGTCACTCAAGGTAGCCATCGAGGCCGACGATGCGCTTTGGCTCTGGATGCGCCTCAAGGACGCCGAAGGCAACCACCTGAGGACATCCAATTCCGGTTCCAATCCAAAGGTCACTAGTCCCGATTTGGCGCCAGGTACCTACTTTGTGAGAGTGGTCCGGGTCAGGGGCCAGGGCGGTTATTCGCTCCAGTCGGTCTTTTCGCCGCAGTTTCAGGCAGCGGGTAACTGAAGGGAAAGCCGGTCATCCGGCGAGTACAAATATTGGGTTTGGCCGGCGCCGTCCCAGCCACTGCTCAGCGCCCCTGCCCGCTGCCAGGCTGAGTCAATTGCTTCAGCTGATGTCGCCGCACAATGCCGGTTTTGCGAAAAATCCTCTGCATGTAAGTCTTGACGGATGATTCGGAGATTTGCAGGGATTGCGCAATATCCCGATAAGTCATGTCGGTCAGTGCAAGCCGCAGGACGGCATTTTCGCGGTCCGACAGTCGTGCAAGAATCTCAATATCGATTTCCGAGTCCGGCGAAGCACCGGCGTCGTGGCCGGCAGACCGATCCAACGTGGCGGTGCGCGAGGAAATCGACTGCCACGGGATAAACAGGCTGATCACGGCCACATTGAGGATCAGCAAGCCGAAGAAACTGATGACCCCGGCATGATCCGCGGCCAGCATGGCAACCCAGCGTCCAGCGATGATGCCGGCGCACAACACCCCCACTCCATAGCCATACGCCTTGAGCTGGCTGGGTAGTGACGCGACCAGGGCCAGCACGAACAAGTCCATCAGCCCGGCGGCAAGCATGACCCACATCATGGCTAGAAAAATCCCCTCGGCCTCCGGCAAGACAAGCCATAGCGCATAGCCGGTCAAGGCAGCCGTGACTGCGGCCAGCAATACCAATCCCTGGCTGCGACTGAAGACCCAGACGGCAACGAGGGCACCAGCAGTGTAGGCGGCCAGCTCAAGCCCTGGCGGCTTGCCGAGGCCGAGATAAGCGGGCATCAGCGTGCCGTACATCAATCCGCTGACAATCTGGAAAAAGAAAATAAAAGGCAGAAACTTCTGCAGCACCAGCATCGGATTCGAGTTCCGGCGCAGACCCGATCCGGTCATCAGCAGGGATGTCAGCAAAAGAGCCGAGACCAACGGGAATATCAGCGCTTCTTCCAATGAGCTCAAACTCACCAGTAGGGCAAGCAGGTTACCGGCAGCCAGCCCTGCAGCTGCCGTGAGTGCGCGCCGATTCGCAGCTCGCAGCACAACGCCGAT